>NZ_JBLWFS010000024.1:0-60269 GCF_048323755.1 Alkalihalobacterium sp. APHAB7 | reverse complement strand
GATGTTGCAACAGGACGTTGCGTTCTTAATCGAAGTTCATTCATCACTGTGACGTTTTAAAACATTGACGAGATATCATGTATCTCATTTATTTCGCTTGGCTTTTTGTTCAGTTTTCAAAGAACTTATAGCTTGTCTGCTGTGTGACAGCGACTTTACTAATATAACACGCAGGTAATTCATAGTCAACAATAAATTTTATTTTTTTGAAACAAATTTTTATTAGAGTCGACAAAATAATGCCTGTTTCTTATTATACTCATTGTCTAGAAAAAATAAAGAGTCTTTTTAAGGAAATGCACAATTAATTCTTTTCTATACTAAAATGATCGACCTGGAAAATAAACAATATACAATTTTATATTATATTCTTGCCTCTTTCTCTAGAATGCGTGCGTCTACTTGATACTAATAAAACTCCTTATTACATTGCTAGAAACCATTATAACCAACATGTGCTTTTTTAACAAATTCACAAAAAAAGTGCCTGCACCTACCAACATTTAACGTAATTATATTTGGAGAGATGCAGACACGCATTAGTATACTATTCTATTCTTCAGTAGTTTCACGATGACGCATTTGCGGAAACAATAATACATCACGGATAGAAGGAGAATTTGTTAATAACATAACTAAACGATCGATACCAATACCTAAACCACCTGTTGGAGGCATTCCATATTCAAGAGCTTCGACAAAATCGTCATCCATCATATGCGCTTCGTCGTCACCTTGTTCTCTTTCTTTTAATTGATCTTCAAATCTCTCCCTTTGATCAATTGGGTCATTAAGCTCAGTAAACGCATTCGCATGCTCGCGGCCGACAATAAAGAGTTCGAAACGGTCTGTAAAGCGCTCATCTTCTGGGTTCTTCTTCGCTAACGGTGAAATGGCAGTCGGATGACCATAAATGAACGTAGGCTGTATTAATTTTTCTTCAACAAAATGCTCAAAGAATTCATTAACAACATGTCCATAAGTCATTGTCTCTTTTACAGGAACCTTATGCTCTTTTGCAATTGCTCGAGCTTCCTCGTCGCTCATTTCTTTCCAGAAATCTACTCCTGCATACTCTTTAATTGCATCAACCATGTGAAGTCTTTTCCATTCAGGCTTTAGGTTTACCTCATAGTCGCCATACTGAACAGTTGTAGTCCCTAACACTTCTTCAGCAATATGCGCGATTAAGTTTTCAGTTAAACTCATGATATCTTTATAGTCAGCATAGGCCTCATATAACTCAATCATTGTGAATTCTGGATTGTGACGTGTTGATACACCCTCGTTACGGAAAACTCGTCCAATTTCATACACCTTTTCTAAACCACCAACAATCAGACGCTTTAAATGGAGCTCAATAGCTATTCTCATATAAAGAGTCATATCGAGAGCATTGTGGTGTGTAATAAAAGGACGAGCTGAAGCACCTCCAGCAATCGAATGCATCATCGGAGTTTCTACTTCTAAGTAGCCTCGGCTATCTAAGTAACGTCTCATTGATTGTAAGATTTTACTTCTAAGTACAAACGTATCACGAACTTCAGGGTTTACGATTAAATCAACGTATCTTTGGCGGTAACGTTGTTCTATGTCTTTTAACCCGTGAAACTTATCTGGTAAAGGCCTTAATGATTTTGTAAGTAATTGGAAGTTAGTTACTTTAATAGATAACTCTCCAACTTTGGTTTTAAAGGCCACACCAGAAACTCCAACAAGGTCACCAATATCAATCGTGTTAAACAGCTCATACGCTTCTTCTCCAACAGCATCTTGTCTAACATAGATTTGAATTTTCCCAGTTAAGTCCTGGATATGAGCAAAGCCTGCTTTTCCTTTGCCTCGCTTAGTCATAATTCGACCAGCAAGTACTACTTCATGCTTGTCTTCTTCTAACTGCTCTTTTGATATTTCACCAAATTGCTCTGTCATCTCTTTTGCAGAGTGCGTTCGGACAAACTTACTTCCAAATGGATCGACACCTTTATCCACTAACTTTTTTAATTTGTCTCTTCGCACGGCTAGTAAGTCATTTAATTCTAATTCCTGTGACATTTCATCAACTCCTAATTTTCTTTAAAACTAAAAACTATTTCCAAACTACTGCTAACTCAACAATAAATAAAAGGATCTTATGTAACCATCTCGTGAATGATTTTGGTTTTGGCTTATATGTAGAAAAACTGCCAGCAGATACTGGCAGTGTGTGATTATCTCAGACGAATTATAGAAAAGTAAAGTGATAAAGTCAACTATCTTAGCCTACTTCGACAATCTCGTTCATTCTTGCTTCAACTTCATCAATATAGCTGTATAAAGAATTGAATACATCATCGCGCGTTTCGAACTGATTGATTTGGTCTCTCACTACTGAGTTGCCACGCATTCCTTTGAGATACCACGCTGCATGCTTTCTCATTTCACGGACAGCTACTTTTTCACCTTTTAATGCGATTAAACGATCTAAGTGAATCATACATACATCGATTTTTTCTCGCGGCGTTGGATCTCCAGGAAGTTCACCTGTCTCTAAAAAGTGAACTGTACGATAAAGCATCCAAGGGTTTCCTAATGCAGCTCTTCCAATCATAACACCGTCTACCCCTGTAGTATCTAACATGTGTTTCGCGTCCTCAGGTGTTTTAACATCGCCATTACCGATAACAGGAATATTTACAGATTCCTTTACTTCTCTAATGATGTCCCAATTTGCTACACCTTCATACATCTGAACTCGTGTACGTCCATGCACAGCAACCGCTTTTCCTCCTGCACGTTCGACTGCACGTGCATTCTCAATAGCAAAAATATGCTCATCGTCCCAACCGATTCGCATTTTAACTGTTACTGGCTTATCCACAGCGTCAACTACAGCTGATACCATTTCATAGATCTTGTTAGGGTCGAGCAACCATCTAGCCCCTGCATCACACTTCGTAATTTTCGGTACTGGACAACCCATATTAATATCGATTATGTCTGCATTCGTGTTTTTATCGACAAACTTGGCAGCTTCCACTAAGGTGTCTTTTTCACCACCGAAAATTTGCAAGCTCAATGGCTTTTCACGCTCATCTACATATAGCATACTTAACGACTTTTCATTTTTGTGTAAGATTGCTTTATCACTAACCATCTCAGCACAAACAAGTCCTGCTCCAAACTCTTTTGCGATTAATCGGAAAGCCGGATTACAAACACCTGCCATCGGAGCTAACACGACTTGGTTTTTCGTTTCAATATTTCCGATTTTTAACATCACATCACCTCCGACTTGTTTTATAACTATTTATTAGACGTCAACTCGTCTTTACTAATTTGTAAAGCCGTAGCTATTTTTTCAATTAGTTCTTCCGTTGGCACCCTCGTTCCTCTTTCGACTTCACCCAATACTGAAATTGAAATCCCTAAAGTATGAGCAAACGCTTCTTGCGTGTAACCTTTCAATTTTCGAAAAGCCCGTATTCTCCTACCCCATTGTTCATTTTCCATACTCTAACACCTTCTTTATCTGTTAACCTGCTATAGATCTCCGAAACTGTTACCTTCTCATGAGGCAGCATTATTTGAGGGTTAATTTCCTCCAACGGAATGATGACAAAACTTCGCTCACTCATTCTTGGATGAGGAATCAGTAAATCATCCATCTTAATATTTTCTTGATTATAGAGTAAAATGTCAAGGTCTAATGTTCTCGGTCCCCAACGGATTGGAGTATTTTTTTTTGCCTTGCTTTCTATTTTTTGGGTTACTTGTAATAGTTGTTCAGGTGAATAGGACGTTGAAACCTCAATAACCATATTCAGAAAATCTTGTTGGTCCAAAAAACCGACGGGGTCTGTTTCGTAAATTGAGGAAACTCGATTAATCTTGAGACCTGCTTCCTCGTTCAATTCCTTTAGGCCAAATAATAGATAGTCTTCTCGAACACCGATGTTAGAACCCAATGCAATATATACGAGATTATTCACTATTTCGGCTCCTTGTAATTTCTACTGCTACAGAATGGTAATGGCCATTAATTGGCGGATCTGGTTTAATAACTTTTATTGTACATGACTGAACGATCGGAAACGTTTTAAGGATCAAAGAACTAATGTTCTCAGCAATCGTTTCCACTAACTTATGCGTTTGGCTCTCCACCACTTTTTTTGTAAGCTCGTATACTTCTGCATAGTTGACCGTTTGAGTTAAATCATCATTCATCCCTGCATGACTTAAGTCTAAAAATAATGTTGCATCTACCTTAAAACGTTGACCTAACTTGTTTTCTTCTGGATAAACACCATGGTATCCATAAAATTGCATCTGATCGATAATAATTTTGTCCATTTTTATACACCTTTCCCTAACATCGCATCCATCATTTTTGCCATTCGGCTCATTTCTAAAACATCATGAACTCTTATAATGTGACAACCTTTCGCAATACCGAGGCAAACCGTTGCTCCAGTTCCTTCTACTCGCTCATCCACTGGAAGGTCTAATGTTTTGGCGATAAACGATTTTCGAGAAGTCCCTAGTAAGACGGGATACCCTAGGTCTACAATTTCATCTAACTTTCTCATTACTTCAAGGTTTTGCTCATACGTTTTAGCAAATCCAATCCCTGGGTCCAAAATAATTTGATCATCACGAACTCCAGCCTGGCGACAAATGTTAATACTTTCTTGCAGATCTCTTTTCATGTCTTCTAGGAGGTTAACGTAGTTTTTGTTTGTGCGGTTATGCATGAGAATAATCGGAACATCGTAAGTTGCTGCTACTTCGGCCATCATCGGGTCTGCTTTGGCTCCCCATACATCGTTAATAATTGATGCTCCTGCTTCAATCGCTTGTTTAGCGACTTCACTTTTATACGTATCGATCGAAATCGGGACATCGACCTCTCGAGCGATTGCAGAAATAATAGGAATGACTCTTTTTAACTCTTCATCTCGCTCTACCTTTTCTGCCCCTGGTCTTGTTGACTCTCCACCAATGTCAATAATTTTAGCTCCTTGATTTACCATTTTTTTGGCATGATGGACAGCTGCTTCAACTTCATTAAACTGACCACCATCAGAAAATGAGTCGGGTGTTGCATTTAAAATTCCCATTACGGTTGTTTCACCTAGAAATTGTGCTGCTCTAACTTTTGGAGGATTTGTTTGAACGGACATTTCAATTTACTCCTTTTTATATATTTCAACTCGACTGCTAAGTTGCCTTAGTGAGAAATAATGTTTTCGTAACTCATTAGCCAACGCGCTGTTGTAGTTCGTTTTTCCATCAACATCTTCAAGTGAAACGATCTCTTGAATAGAATTGGTTACAAAAGCTTCATCTGCTTCAAGCAAGTCGTTACTTTTATAAAAACCTTCTTTATACTCGTAGCCTAACTCGTCTAATAACGTTAAGATAAACTGCCTCGTTACACCATTTAGTATCCCCGTTTCAACCGCTGGTGTGTATACAACATTATTTTTTAGCCAAAAAAGATTGGATACGATTCCTTCAGCAAGATAATCGTCATGCGTTAAGAAAATTCCTTCAACATTTGCATCTGAACCTATTTCCCTTTTTCCAATAATGTTATTTAAGTAATGGTGGGATTTCAGCCGTTCATTTCCTTCGGGTGTATTTCGTTTCGTCTTCAAAATTACCCCACGTTTTGTCACTGACATCTTTTCTGGCAGTGGTTTAACGTATACAATCGTCGAAGGTTTTTCGTATGGATCGACTTGTAGTCCCAGTGAGCCCGCACCCGCTGAAACATTCCACCTAACATATGCATTCGTTAACTTATTTTTCTCTAATAATTCCCGCAAGACCATCATTACATCTTCTTTCGTCCAATTCCAAGCAATAGAAAGTTGATTTAAACTTTGGTGCAAGCGATGAAAATGGTCATCCACTAAAAATGGATGACCTTCATAAATACGAAACGTCTCAAATACACCTAAGCCATACATAAAGCCATGATCAAACGCTGAAATTTTTGCATCTTCCGGTGTTACAATTTCACCATTTACATAGATGTACATGCTGAGGAACGCCCCCTATAGCATTCAACAAAATTACGTAATAAAAGCTTACCTGACTCCGTCATTATGGACTCTGGATGGAACTGAACACCTTCGATAGGAAGTGTTTTATGACGCAGAGCCATAATTTCCCCTTCCGCTGTTTCTGCTGTGATTTCTAAACAGTCAGGAAGTGTCTCCCGTTCAACAATTAAGGAATGGTATCTAGTTGCTGTAAAAGGAAGTTCGATCCCTTTAAAAATGGTTTTCTCATCATGAGTGATATCGGAAGTCTTTCCATGCATCAATCGTTCCGCTCGAATGACTTTACCGCCAAACACTTGACCAATCGACTGATGCCCTAAACAAACGCCAAAGATGGGGATTTTCCCAGCAAAATGTTCGATTGCCTTTAAGCTAATTCCTGCTTCATTCGGACTACAAGGACCTGGCGAGATCATTAAGTAATCTGGGTTTAGTTCTTCAATTTCTCCAATGGTGATTTCGTCGTTTCGTCGAACGACTAACTCTTCACCCATCTCTCCCAAATATTGCACCAAATTGTACGTAAATGAATCATAGTTATCAATCATTAAAATCATTGGTATTCCTCCTCAGCTCTACTGTACTTTTTCTTGACTAACCTCTTCTTCACTCAACTCTTTTGCACGCCAAAGAGCGGTTGCTTTCTTTAATGATTCTTTATACTCATGTTGTGGATTAGAGTCAATTACAATACCTGCTCCAGCCTGTACATAAGCCATTTGATCTTTTGCAAGTATTGTTCGAATAACAATATTTAATTCCATATCTCCATTATAACCGATCCAGCCAATGGATCCTGTATAAATTCCTCTTCTAACCGGTTCAAGTTCTTCAATGATCTCCATCGTTCGCACTTTTGGTGCTCCAGTAATCGTTCCACCTGGGAAGGTTGCTCGAATGATATCGTATGCGTCTTTTCCTTCTGTAAGCTTTCCTTTTACATTAGAAACAATATGCATAACATGGGAGTATTTTTCAATGACCATTAGCTCGTCCACTTCAACTGAACCGAACTCGCACACTCTTCCTAAGTCGTTACGCTCAAGGTCAACGAGCATAATATGTTCTGCACGTTCTTTTTCGTTTTCAATAAGTGTCTTTGCATTTCTTTCGTCTTCTTCTTCGGTCTTCCCTCTCGATCTCGTCCCTGCGATCGGACGAGTACTTACCTCTTGTCCAGCTTTCTTCACAAGAAGCTCTGGTGAACCACTCGTTAACTGAAATTCCGGAGTATGGAAGTAAGCCATATATGGTGAAGGGTTAACTTCACGTAACTTTTCATAGATATGAAGTGGTTCTGTTAGTAGCGGCTTTGCCTGCCGGACCGATAAATTTACTTGAAAAACATCCCCTGCAGCTATATATCCTTGAATTTTTTCAACAGCGTTTGCAAATTCAGTTTCTGATAAAGAGGCTGTCCAATCGTTTTCCTTCTTATTTTCTAGTACATGCCACTTCCATTCATCTAGTGGTTCAATCCATGCTGTTTTATATAATTCCAATCGTTCTGAAGCGGTTTCTCGTTTACTTTCTTTATAATGAATGATGATGTTTAATTCTTTCCTCTCCATGTCATAAACAAACACATCATCAAAAACGAGAAAGTAAAGCTCTTCCATCCCTAAATCATCTTGAGCTGTATTTGGGAGCTTTTCAATTTGTCTTACAAGGTCATAGCTAATATACCCAACTGCCCCACCTTGGAATGGAGTAGCACCTTCGCAATAGTCTCGTTGTTGTTCTTGCATCCACGCTTTCATATTGGTAAGGAGATCCCCTGACCTAGTGTAGGCTTGTCCATTATGTTCAATTGTTAATGTTTGTCCTTTTCCTTTAATAATAGCTATTGGAGTTAAACCGATAATATGATATCGACCAGCTCTACCACTTTCTAATAAAACGTGGTATGGTTCCTCTTTGGAAAGCTGCTTATACTGTTGAAACCAATCGCTTTCACTTAATGGGATTTTCGCTGTCAACACCTGCTGTTTTTCTATTGAATTGTCTTGAAGCAATACACTCACTCTCCTCATTAATGGCGAATGATTTCTAACCATTTTTCTTAGGTTAATTCTACAACAATTTATAAAATACGGAAAGCGGAACTGACCGTTTAGTGAGTCGATGGTGACTAGCGTAAGGAGTGAGGGAAGTCTCACTGGGAGCCGGAGCTAGCTAGACATCTGAAATATCACCCTTTTTTATCGTCTTAAAAGAGGCTGACACGTAAGCGTCAGCCTCTTTTTTTATTATTTTATTCGTCAAATTGGTAAAGTGGTGTTGATAGGTAACGCTCACCATTACTTGGGATAATCGCTATTACCTTTTTACCTGCACCTAACTTTTCAGCCACTTGAAGCGCTGCATAAATAGCTGCACCAGAAGAAATACCACCTAAAATTCCTTCTTCGCGTCCAGCACGGCGTGCATATTCAAATGCTTGATCATTTGAAACTGGAATAACTTCATCATACACATTAGTGTTTAAAATAGAAGGAACAAATCCAGCTCCAATGCCTTGGATTTTATGCGGGCCTGGTTTCCCTCCTGATAAGACTGGAGAATCTGCAGGTTCTACTGCATAAATCTTAAGATTAGGGAAGTTCTCTTTTAACAAGCCACCTGCACCTGTAATTGTTCCACCAGTTCCAATACCCGATATAAATGCATCAACACTTCCTTCAACTTGCTCTAAAAGCTCACGGCCTGTTGTTTCACGGTGAATTTCTGGATTAGCTTCATTTTCAAATTGTTGTGGCATAAAGTATCCATCTTCTTTTGATAGTTCTGTCGCTTTGCGAATCGCACCACCCATTCCTTCTGGCCCTGGAGTAAGCACTAACTCTGCACCGTACGCTCTTAATAGGTTACGACGCTCCATACTCATTGTTTCTGGCATAACGAGCTTTGTTTTATATCCTTTAGCAGCTGCCACCATTGCTAATCCGATCCCTGTGTTTCCACTTGTAGGCTCAACAATAATATCATCTTTCTTTAATCGACCGTCTCTCTCAGCGGCTTCAATCATCGCTAAAGCGATACGATCCTTTACACTACTTCCTGGATTAAAATACTCAAGCTTTAAATAAATATCTGCAGACCCTTCAGGTACGATTCTGTTTAATTTCACTAATGGCGTTTGCCCAATTAAATCTGTAATTGAATTTGCTACACGCATTTTTAACTTCCCCTTTCGTTAATACCGAGTAAATTCATTGGTTTTGTTAAGATTATAGTAGCAAATGATTTCCAAATAGTCAACGGATTTTTTTGATAATTTTAACTCTATTTATTGCTGCCTGCTTCCGTTAGTAATGTTTCTAATTCAGGTCTAGTAAATACGTACGTTTCATTACAAAAGTGACAACGAGTTTCGGCTTTTCCATCCTCGTCGATCATTGCTTGTATTTCTCCGGCACCTAAACTGATAATGGCCGTTTCAAATCTTTCCTTTGAACAAGTACAGGAGAATTTAACTTCCATTTGATCGAGAATCTTTAAATTTTCTTTACCAAGTAACTCTTCAAGGATCTCTTCGGGGCTTTTACCCGCTTCAATCAATTTAGAGATTGGAGGAATTTGACTTAAACGTTTTTCAATATACTCAATGATGTCATCTCCAGCGCCAGGCATCATTTGAAGAATAAATCCACCTGAAGCTAAGATGGAGTAATCAGGGTTAACCAGCACTCCAACTCCAACAGCCGAAGGAATTTGTTCAGATGTTACAAAATAGTATGTAAAATCTTCACCCAATTCCCCGGAAATAATTGGAACACTTCCTGTGAAGTAATCTCTGAGACCTAAATCTTTTACAATAGATAGTTGCCCATTTGTACCTACAGCTCTTGCCACATCAAGTTTCCCGTGGGCATTTAAATCAAAGTGAACATGTGGGTTTTTAACGTACCCCCTTGTTTCTCCTTTAGCATTCGTATCAACAATAATATGTCCTATTGGCCCGTCTGCTTCAATTTTCACAGTGATTTTCGCATCACCTTTTTGCATAGCGCCCATCATCGTTGCAGCCGTCATTGCTCTTCCTAATGCAGCTGATGCTGTTGGCCATGTGTCTTGTCTTTTGGCTGCTTCACCAATCATTGCAGTAGTTCGCGTCGCATAAGCTCTAACACTACCATCAAATGCAATCGCTCGTACAAGATAATCACTCATGATCTTCGTCCTTCCTCGAATTTTTCATATAAATCATTTGTAGACCTTTAAGCGTTAAAAACGGATCTACAATTTCAATGGTTCTCGATTCTTTTCCTATCAATGGAGCTAAACCCCCAGTTGCAATAACTCTAGGTTCTACCGAGGATTGCTCTTTCATTCTTCGGACGATTTCATCCACTTGCCCAACGTATCCATAATAGATCCCGGCTTGCATAGCATTTACCGTGTTCTTTCCAACTACTGAAGGCGGTTCTGAAATTTCAATACGGGGAAGTTTCGATGCCCTTGTATATAATGCTTCAGTTGAGATACCAACCCCTGGTGCAATTGCACCGCCCATATATTGCTTCTGTTCGTTAATATAACAGAACGTAGTCGCTGTACCAAAGTCTACGATAATTAAAGGGCTTCCATACAGATGAATGGCAGAAACAGCATTAACGATTCTGTCAGCACCTACTTCTCTAGGGTTTTCATATTTAATGTTTAAACCCGTTTTAATTCCAGGTCCAATCACAATTGGATCTAACTTAAAATATTTTTTACACATCTTTTCTAGTGCAAACATAATCGGTGGAACAACAGAAGAAATGATAATTCCATCGATTTCTGTTAAGCTAAGATCCTGATCTTGAAACAAACTTTTTACAAGCATACCGTACTCATCTTCAGTTTTATCTCTACTCGTAGCAATACGCCAATGATGAATGAGGTCATCACCATCGTATACACCTAGAACAATATTCGTATTCCCTACATCTACAACAAATATCATAATTGTTCACCACATTTCATTTTAGTTTATGTATGTTTACTTTACCTCAATTTTACCATTTTCAAAAGAAAATAGGATGTCCAAAGACATCCTATTTTTCCTATTACTTATCTGTTTTATTTTCATCATCTGATTTTGGTTTCTCAGATGGTTCATCTGAAGGCTTAGCATCAGTTTCTTCTTTTACTTCAGCCTCATCTTTTTTAGAAGAAATATTTACTTTAACATCACCATCTTGAGTCGTTTCAGACTTAAGCTCTTGTTTACGATACGCATCCGTATGATGGTTTTCAGGAAGTTTCCCTTCGTTTACAAGTGATTTAATTTGTTCAGCATCTAACGTTTCAAGTTCCATTAACGTTTCTGCAACAAGATCTAGCTTATCTTTATTATCAAGAAGGATCTGCTTACAACGTTCATAACATTCTTTAATGAAACGTTGTACTTCTAAATCAATTTCATAGGCAATTTGGTCGCTATAGTTTTGTTCGTTTTGAATATCACGACCTAAGAACACTTGACCGCCTGAACTTTGTCCAAATTGCATTGGTCCAAGCTTTTCACTCATACCATATTCAGTAACCATTTTACGAGCAATACTTGTTGCGCGCTGGAAATCATTATGAGCTCCAGTACTTACTTCTCCAAAAGTAACTTCCTCAGCAACACGCCCGCCAAGTAAGCCCATAATTTTATCAAGCAACTCTGGTTTGGTCATAAAGTAGCGATCCTCTTTCGGAAGCATAACAGCATATCCACCAGCTTGCCCACGTGGAACAATCGTAACTTTATGAACCATATCTGCATTTTCAAGTTTGACACCCACGACCGTATGGCCTGCTTCGTGCCAAGCAACAATTTTCTTTTCTTTTGCCGAGATTACTCGACTCTTCTTAGCTGGTCCAGCAATGACACGGTCAATAGCCTCTTCAATATGAACCATGTTCACTTTCTTCTTATCATGACGTGCAGCAACAAGAGCCGCTTCATTTAATAGATTTTCTAAGTCAGCACCCGAGAAACCAGGTGTACGAGCAGCAATCGCTTTAAGATCAACGTCATCGGCAAGAGGTTTGTTACGTGCATGTACTTTTAATACCTCTTCACGACCTTTAACATCTGGTCGGCCAACTAGAATTTGTCGGTCAAAACGACCTGGACGCAGTAATGCTGGATCTAGGATATCAGCACGGTTTGTTGCCGCGATGATGATAATTCCTTCATTTGCACTAAATCCATCCATTTCAACGAGTAACTGGTTTAGCGTTTGCTCACGTTCATCGTGACCCCCGCCAAGTCCTGCTCCACGTTGTCGTCCGACCGCATCAATCTCATCAATAAAGATAATACACGGGGCATTTTTCTTTGCATTTTCAAATAGGTCACGTACACGAGAAGCACCGACCCCAACAAACATTTCAACGAAATCAGAACCACTGATTGAGAAGAATGGTACACCCGCTTCACCTGCAACTGCACGTGCAAGTAACGTTTTACCTGTACCAGGTGGTCCTACTAATAGAACCCCTTTTGGAATACGCGCACCAATTGCTGAGAACTTTCGAGGGTCTTTTAAGAACTCAACCACTTCAACAAGCTCTTGCTTTTCTTCATCTGCGCCAGCAACATCCTTAAATTTCGCTTTTTTCTTATCATCTTGAACCATTTTCGCCTTACTTTTACCAAAGTTCATGACACGGCTTCCGCCACCTTGAGCCTGGCTTAGTAAGAAGAAGAATAGGATGAAAATAATGATAAATGGAATAATTGACGTAAAAAAGGTAACCCAACCACTTGTCTCATCTGCAGGCTCCATCGTGAACTCCGGTGCAGAAACTCCACCTTCTTGAACAGCAAACAGTCTTTCAACTGCCAACTCAGCCCTAGGAATATATGTTTGGAAATACTCTCCTTCTGGCGTGTTTACAAGCTGTCCTCGTACTAAGTACACTTGTCGCTCAGGCTTTAAAGAAAGAGTGGTAACCTCTCCATTTTGAAGTTTTTCATAAAACTGATCAACTGTCATCGGTGTCGTCTCGACTTGATCACCGCTAAATACACTTACAATCCCTACGATGACTAGAAAAATTAATAAGTAAAATATCGTGTTACGAAAAATCCGATTCATTCCTGACCTCCTCCCACGTACAATAAGCTTAAATTATAGTATCATATTTACCACTTTTTTCACAATCTTTACGTCCCATAAATTTCTGGCTTTAGTACGCCAATATACGGGAGGTTTCGATAGCGCTCAGCAAAGTCTAAACCATATCCGACAACAAACGCATCTGGAACCGTAAATCCGGCAAGATCAGGTACTAAATCAACCTTTCTGCCATCTGGTTTATCTAAGAGTGTAACGATCTTAACCGATTTTGCTTTGCGATAATGAAATAGCTTTACTAAATAGCTTAGTGTTAATCCGCTATCTATAATATCTTCTACAATGAGGACATCGCGTCCTTCTACTGAAGTATTTAAATCTTTCACAATTTTAACTTCACCGGAAGTAACGGTACCAGCACCGTAACTTGATACATCCATAAAATCAAGCTCGATATGTGTATCTATTCTTTTCGTTAAATCGGCCATAAAAGGCAAAGCACCTTTTAATACTCCGACAACAAGGGGAAACCGGCCTTCGTACTCTTTCGTTAGTACGTCTCCTAGCTCACGTACCTTCTGTTGTATTTCTTCTTCAGAAATTAAGACTTCTTTGATTTCATCTTTCATTATACTGTTATACCCTCCTGTAACTGCTGCTGAAAAGAATTATACCGAGCCTTCATCATTAAATTCAAATGAAAGCACTAAATATTTTTGCGACATTTCTGTGACAGCACCTTTTTTAGAATGTCCTAATACGGGAATCCATATCACATCATTGTTTCCATCAATAACAAGCGGCCATATCTTTCGTTTCCATTGCTCAATTTTATGATCAATAAAAATACGGCCAATTTTCTTTGATCCAGTCATTCCTACTAATTGGATACGATCCCCATCCATTTTCGTTCTAATGTTCAGTGGATACTCAACTTCCTCAGCATCACAAATATAAGTATACGGAGTTCGCTTAATATCCATGAGGTTTGATGTGAATTTTGCACTTATTATTCCCAACTTTGTAGATATACATCCTGGAATTTGCAATTCGTATGTAAAAGACTCAAAACCTTCCTCGGCTTTTTTAAAACGTAACCGACAACGATTATAAACTCTTTCAATCAATAACCCTTGTGGGAAATCCAATTGTCCAGAGGGATTGTGAGAGTGAATCATTTGATGAACTTGTTCAATATGTATGTATGAGAGAAATGGGTAATTTTCCCCGTAGAGATATTTTAATATTAGATGAATACCCCTTCTTTGTAAAGGGACGGCCATTTCTTTGAAACGATCAACAGAAATGACGACTAACTCCTCCGTCTTCGTTTCAACTGCCCCTTCTAAATGTGTACGAGTTAATTCCTCAAGATAGACCTGATCTAACTCTATTTGTTCACTCATACGCTGAAAATGGATGTGCGCTTTTGGGTTTTCATTTTTAATAAAAGGTAAAACTTCTTTTCGAAAACGATTTCTCACATACTTATCAGAAACGTTACTTTCATCGATTCTCGGTTGTAATTTTTCCTCATTACAGTATTGCACGATTTGTGCTTTTGTTATTCCTAAGAATGGTCGAATTAAGGTCCCTGTTGCAAATCGCCTCGAGATAGGAATACCGGAAAGCCCTTCTACAGCCGTTCCTCTCACTTGATTCATTAAAATCGTTTCTATTTGGTCATCCCCGTGATGAGCTAAAGCCAGATAGTTCGCTTGGTACTTCATCATCACCTGTTTATATACGTCGTAACGACATTTTCTTGCCGCCATTTGGATACTTAAACCATATTCTTTTTGAACCTTTTTTACATTAACTCGACTTCCTTCAAAAAGAATATTCCGCTCCGCACAATACTGCTTAACAAACTCATAATCTTCTGCGGAATTGACTTCTCTTAATTGATGATCAATATGGCTTGCAATTAATTGATAATTTTCCTTTTGGCTTTCTTTCCATAAGTAGTGTAATAAGGCCAGTGAATCAGGTCCTCCAGAAACCCCTATAACAATGACTGAATTAGGTTCGAGTAATTGGTGGTCTTTAATGAATTGCTTAACGTCCTGGTTCATAACGTTGACCAATACCTCCCTTCTTAAAAGAGAAAATGGCTAACGCAAAAACGAGCCCGCCTGCAATTGCTCCAGCTTGGAGCATCGTGCTTATCCCAAGCTCTAACCCAAGTAAATAATCACTTTCGACAAATGCCAACATCGTAAAATAGGCCTTACTTCCAGGCACTAATGGAATAATTGCTGGAATACTAAACGTTGTAGCAGGGATGCGCAATTTCTTAGCAAGAATTTGCGCTAGAGTAGCACTCATAAACGATGCTAAAGCAGTAGCTAATATAAATGAAATACCGTATTCCGGCAAAGTTCGGTAGATAAACCACGATAAGCAACCAATAAGTGCACCGATAAATAAAGCTCTTGTCGGCACATTAAACAAAATTCCAAAACATATCGTTGCTGCATACACAAACAATAATTCCAACCACATCGCTCTTGCCCCCCATTAAATGTTCTTAAAGTGCGTGTTCAAAAAGGAGGTCATAATGAACATCCTCTTAAAGATTTTTACGTTAAGAATAAGCCAATGGCTAATGCCACTCCTGTTGCAATCGAGAGTGCCGTCAAAATAGCCTCAGCTCCCCTGCTTACACCAGCAACGTAATCACCTGATATTAAATCTCGCACCGAATTGGTGAGGGGGACTCCTGGTACAAGAGGCATCAAAATTCCTATTATAATTTGGTCTAAATTAACACCGACCCCAATATAGACCAAGCCAATAGCAACACTACCTCCAATAAATGCGGATATAAATTCAGCAAAAAACTTTACTTTTAAATACTCTTGGAACTTAAAAACACAAACACTAACAATAAAGCCCGCAATGAAAGCAGGGAGCATATCACGTAAACTGCCCCCAAATAAGTAAGAAAACCCTGCACCTGCTACACCTGAAGCGATATGAACGAGCCAAACAGGATAGTTCGTTGGTGATTTGGCAATTTCATTTAATTTTTCATAAGCGACTTCTTCATCTATTTCACCCGTTACAAATTCCCGGGACACTTGATTAACTAATGTAACTTTATTTAAATCGTATATTCGATCATCGACTCGAATCATTTGCATCCTATCTCCTTTGCCTACTTCATCAAAGGAGAGGAATATCCCAGTCGTTGTAACAAAGCTATGCACATTAACGAACCCTGCTGCTTTAGCCATTCGCTCTAACGTTTCTTCTACCCGATAAGTTTCTGCACCATACGTTAGCATAATTTCCCCAGCTAACAAACATACATCCATCATCTTATCTGCTCTAGACATGGCACCCTCCACAACTCCCGGACTTTTTGAATATCCTTACATTAATTGTCCAAATAAGTATAGGATATATGCCAGTATAAGAAAAGAGGTAACCAGAAAGATTTCAATTAAATACGATGATTTGGCTGGTTTTTTTTGATCTTTTCGGCGTACTCTTGGTGGAGTTGACGGTTTAGCTTTTGTGTAAGTAACAGATTTTTTTTGAATTGCATCCATTAGTTCTTTTTTCATCATTTGGGCATCACCGTACTTTCCTTGAAGTCCTTTTAACATGACATTACGATATGGTTTCAGCCCTGGTTTTATCTCTATCGCTTGTTTCAGTTGCTGTAATGGCTGGTCCGCTTTTTTATCAAACCGTTTAGGGTACATACAATTAATCATAATCATCACGAGAGCAAACAAATCATAACTCGGCTCTGCTACCCTTGAACCCATACCCCAATAGCCGCGGTCGAAAAACTCGGTATACTCTTTAATCGATCTACCAAGCAACGTCGTACCACCAACGTCTAGCCAACGTATTCGCGGGGTTGGTCCAACAACAATTAAGTTATCAGGCTTTAAGTCTCCAAATGCCCAACCCGCACGGTGCAGCCGGTCTAAATCACCTAATAATTGAACCATTAAAATACCAACCCACTCTTCTCCTCGCTTTGAAGTAAATTGGATTAATTGCTCACCTTTTAAATACTCCATAACGTAAAAAGGAAGGACTCCTTGGTTTATTACTAAATCATCAACATCTAACAAAGAAGGCCCAAGTACCTGACCTTGGACCTTCGAAAAATGCTTTAAGACATTAACCTCAGATGTGATGGCCATGCTATCGACACCTATTTTTAAGGCAACCTCGCCCTCTGCACACCTTGCTAAGTAGACAGATCCAGTTGCACCAGATCCTAGTAACTTAACAATTTGGTACTTTTTCCGATGCCATTTTCCGACAACCGTTGCTCCTGGTTTTAAGTTACATGCCTGAGTCTTCGAGTAGTTCATCCTCGCCACTAGAGATCAAACTCCTTCTCGAGTTAGTTTTCTCAAACTTTTGTAGTGCAACTTGTAAGGCAGGTCCCGTTGGAGTAATGCCTCCTGAAGACAACTTATGAAAAATACCTGTTAATGATTCTAGTTTAGGTGACCAATCTAATAGACGGTCAATATCCTTTCTTTTCCCTGGAAAAGAGTAAAGTGAGAACCGGTTATCTCCCATTCGAGAAGTAAGACTTATAGATAAGTCCGTTAACGCATCTTGTACCATTGGTAGTTTATTCTTCATACTAGCACTTGTATCTACTAGAATTAGCACATTTAAATCGATGGTTTCTCCTAATTCATCTACAACTTCCATTACTTGACCGCGCTTTTCAGGAGACAAATCTTCCATCTCTTGTTCTTTTCCTAATATTTGTTGAAGCTCCCGATTAACCACACCATATAATGTTTGAGTCATTGCTTTACGTGTTACCATTTGTACCGTTTTCGCTAAGGCTTGTGCGTATACAATTTGACTAACACCGCCGCCTGCCATAGCAATTGACTCAATTTCCTGAACAGCTTGCTCATTCATCGGACTATTATCTACTACACCTATAACATTAACTGTGATCCCTTGTTCTTTTGCTAAAGCAGCAATTGCGACAGGGTCTTCACCTTGGTTTGAGCAACCATCTGTAATAAGCAAAATTTGACGTAATGAACCTTTACCCAAGCATATCCCCTCCAGTTTTCTGAATGTTACCATCATTCACCAATTGGAGGGGCTTTATACATAGCAACTGAGCGTTTTCCCATCTTATTATTGAGCTTTCTTTTTCTCTACTTTTTTCGGCTTATAGATTGGTATAGCTGCCCACTTTGGCATATTTCTCTTCACCTTTGCGACTACTATTGTCATATCATCTTCAATACTACCTTCATTGCGAATGACTCTCTCTAAGATTATATCAGCAACTTCCTGAGGATCTTCAGATAATACCTCAGAAATGATACGCTTCATCCACATTTCTTTATTTTCAACATGCTTCGGTGCATCAAAAATGCCATCACTCATCATAATTAATAAATCTCCAGCTTTCATTTGCTCACTAACCACATCTACGTCGAATTCTTGAATGATCCCCATTGGTAAATTACTAGCTTCTATTTTTGTTACGGTTGACCCTCTTTTAATAAAGCTAGGGATGGAACCAATTTTTAAAAACTTTGCATTTGCATCCTGCAAATCAATCATTGCTAAATCGAGTGTTGAAAAGATCTCATCTGTTGTGCGGAGAGATAAAACTGAATTGACAGATTTAATGGCAACGGTTTCTTCAATTCCTGATTGCAATACTTTCTGTAGGAGTTGTAACGTTTCATTACTTTCCAAATGAGCACGTTCTCCATTTCCCATTCCATCACTAATCGCAATCGCATATTTTCCAGACCCTAACTCAATCGTGGAGTAACTATCACCAGAAACGTAGGCACCACCCTTTGCAACAGTCGCTACTCCGGTTTCCACAACATATTTTTTGGCTGAACCGAACGAAACATGGCTGTAGCCATTCGGATAAAAACCTCGTTCTTCGTTTTTAATAATAATGGTTTCTCCTAATATGTCAGATAGCATCGGTGCAACAACCTTTTCACATTGACCATGTCCACCGTCATTAGCAATACTCATTTCAATTTCAACATTTCCTTGTTCTAAGTGAAATATATCAATATGCCCCACTTCTAATCCAACACTTCTTAACGCTTCTAGTATTTGCTCTTCTTGAAGATAGTGAGCTTCCTTTTCTCTTTGAATCTCTTTTGCAAAGTCATTCATTACTCTAGAAACACCGAGTAATTGATCGGCTACTAGTTTTCGACTTTCTAATACTTGCTTTTTAAGCTTCTGGTTTGCTTGAAATTGACCTAATTCATGCCGAACAACATGAATAACCTTTTCATGTTTCACGCAATAATTTTTCCATTCTGCTTTAAAGATAGGATCTTTAATTTCACCATTTTGTTCGACTTCTTTCATAATTTTGAACATAGACTCATAGGTTTTATTAAAGTTATTTACCCAACAACGATCTTTTTTGAAACAAGCTTGACATGTTTTTTCCGTAACATTGCTTAGGAAATAATCAACTTCTTTTTCTACATCATCTACGTCTACGTTTGTAGATGTCGATGAAAAACTGTTCGATAAAGTTTGGAATAAATGAGAGAACTGCTCAACTCTTCCAGCTGTAACATCCCTTATTTTTCGCAGGTATTGTTGTTGCTCTTTGGAGTGCTCTACTGTACCTGGGATATAGCGTGCTAGTTTACTAATCCACGAACTGGGTGTTAAAAGAAAAACAGCAATGGCTACCCCTGACTCCATCACAGTAACTAATACGTGTTCAGATCCTTCACCGTACAAACCAATAAGGAGAGTACCAATGAGTAAACCGATACTTACCCCTATTTTTCTACCTTCTTTTAACAAACCACCAAGAAGACCAGCAAAAGCGAGTAAGCTCATTTGATAAAGACTAGCCACACTAGCCAAACTCAAAATTAAGCCAGTGACTACACCCACCGTCGATCCAATTGCCGCCCCAGCAACAAATGCAAATAGTAAGACTAGATAGCGGGCTAGTATATGTTCCACTGTTAAATCGTAAATCATCCAACCGATCGTCCCTGTCATTACGGATGCTAATAAAATAATTAAACATACAATTTCTTCATTTTTTAACGGCTGTTGACTTCGTTTTGCTGTAATTAATGGAACACTTTGCAGAAAAATCATCGTAAGAATAAAGCTAAGACTCGCCTCTACTCCAGCCATCATCCAATCATAGCTCGTGATTTGGCCTTGCATGAAAAATGTCAATATAATGCGTGCGGATAAACTTGTAAAGAAAACGGTAAAAGGTATAACCTTTGTCATATTGTCATTAAATTTTTCGACTACTTTTTGATAGATTATAAAGATGAACAGCGAGGCTAATACAAACCAACTGCTTTCTAACAAATGTGTCATTGCCCCAGCAAAGACTGCTAGTGCCGCAATTCCTAACTTGTCCCGTTTTAATACATAGATAGCAGCAACAAAAGGTAAGACAAATGGTGTAATTTCTGATAGGATCATAGCTCGTCCAAGTAAAAAACCAACCACAAAAATAAGCAGTCCCCATTGATAGAACACAATGTTCGTTCCCTTTTTGACTTTTTCTGTTGCTGATGTAGTTAACGTCAATGCCTTGTCAGGAAATGCCCAACCACGAACGGGCTCAATAACTCCTTTTGTAACTCTACGTAACATTCGCAACACCCCACGGTTAATTTTCGTGGTTTCATTATAAACATAGGTTAGATTCAGTTTTTGTCAAAATTACAAGTCGAATAGAAAAAAGTCTTCGACGCCTTTCGTGTAAATGGTCGCTCGATTTCCATTCTTACCCATGACTAAGAATAGATTGACAGCAAAGTGTATAAAAAATGCAAAAACAGTGACTTATCACAGATAGTTATGACGAAAGCTTTTTAGTATAAAATGATCGCAACAAAAAAACTGCATCCTATAAGGATACAGTTTGGTCATTATTATGTATGGTAGCGGCGGAGGGAGTCGAACCCACGACCTCACGGGTATGAACCGTACGCTCTAGCCAGCTGAGCTACACCGCCATATAAAGATGCTGTTAACGACAAGTTTTATTTTATAATAGATCTAAATCTATGTCAACACTGTTTTTTTAAATAAATAGGTGCCATCGCAAGTAGAAATTCCGATCGTATAAAAATAAAGGCAAGCGTAAAACGCTTGCCTTTTGATTTTCTTTATTAAAAAGCTGGCAGCAAGACTTACCCACGTCTAGCGCCTCGACCACCTCGCTTCGACTCTGTTTGGCGTTTTAGCGTGGAGAGACGTTCTTCACTATCTTTTAAAAAGCGATTCATCTTATCTTCAAAAGACATCGTTGGACGCTGGTTGCGCGCACCACTATTTCCACCCTTACCATAATTTCCCCCAGATCTTGCTGGGCGCGGTGGACGGGCCGGACGAGGAGGACGACTTGCCATCTCCTCTTTAGGGCGTTCTTGAGCTTTTCTGATTGAAAGTCCAATCTTTCCATCTTGCTCAACATTAACAACTTTAACTAGAACCTCGTCGCCTACTTTTAAGACTTCTTTAATGTCTTTTACATAATTGTCAGCGACCTCACTAATATGAACCAGACCAGTAGTACCTCCTGGCAGCTCCACAAATGCCCCAAAATGGGTAATACCCGTTACCTTACCTTGCAACTTGCTGCCTACTTCGATTGACATGTTAAAAATTGCTCCTCCTTAAAAAACAAATAAAATAATGTTTTATAGAGATGCTTCAAAAAGATTAAGCATGTACTGCCTTCTTTTGAAAACACACTTATATTATAAATTATACTTGATGCGGAAAAAGAGTGTCAATCTGTTGATAATTTAGGTAATTTAAACAAAATTTCCCCATCTTTAGCTAAAAAGTAATCCCGCCTTGCAATTTCTGCAATATACTCTAAGTCATTATAGTTTTCAATCTCTTGTTCGAGATAAACTTGTTCAAGTTGTAGAGCTTCTAGCTTTGCTTCAAGTGCTGTTTTCTCTTCCATCTTCTCGTCTATTAACTGAGCTTGAGTATGAATAGTCATAAAAGCAACGACACTAAGGGCAACTAAAATCACAGCAAGTGCTGTTAAACGACGAAATAAACCTCTTTTTTTACGAAGCTGTTCTTCCGACACTTGTTCCTGCACTCGATTGAAACTGGCATCTAACTCCCTTACCTTTCGTTTTCGTTCCGTAACCATTAATCATCCCCCTTGTTGCCACGTGTGCGTATATACTTCCATAAGGCAACTGCTTTTTTCACCCATTTACTCTTTTTTATACTATTCACTAGTCGATCTAACCTAGAGAGCTTGTATACTATTCTTCCAAGCCAGCTAAGCGGTTTAAAAATGATCTTAATGATAAATGTAAAAATGGATATTATTAGTGATATTACCATAATAACTAAGGAATATAAGAGTTTCAATAGCCATTTAATAGGATTTATGAAGATACTGATAATAAGTGCACGAACAAAACGATAAATAGCAATGGATGCTTGGATGCAAGTTTCTAAGCTTCGCAGATAAATTTGTTGAAATAGGGCCTGATAAGCAGCATACCCGCATAACAGAGCAAGAAAGATATAAAATCTCATTTCACCCTCATTGACTTTGAGCAGAACATAGAAAATGAGAAGGCCTTGAATTAACCAGAATAAGAAATCATTGAATATCGTCATCCATGACCATTTAGGCCGAGGCTGCCTGGCAAATCTCCTATATGTATCAATAGAAGCCCCAAGCCAAGTGCCTGCAGCCACCATTGATAACATCGTGTAAAATTGGATAGTTAGGCTCACTTGAACAACTTCCCAAACAGGCCTTTTGATTTTCCACCCTGGCTTTCATCCAGGTATACAAGGTCAAAGATTTTACCTTCAATGGATACTAACCCTTGCTCAACATTTAAATTTTTCATATGCAAATTTTGCCCGCGGATCGACAGGAAGCCCATTTCTGTTTCTAGTAAAAACTCCTCATTATCAAAGCTTTCTACTTGTCTTACACCCGTAATATCCAGCTTCTTTCGCCCTCGTAGCGTGATATCATGTTCTTTCGTTTTTCTAGCATGCCCCATTGGTGTACCAAACTCGTAATTTTGTTCCATTCTGATTCCTCCTCAACACGTCATTTATTACAAATTTATGATTAGAGGATAAAGAATAGAACAAGCTGTTTATTTTTCCTATTCGGCTGTTGCTACGGGCTCTTCTTTAATCACTTTATACATCATACTAGCTTCTTCTTTTCTCGTTGTATCCTTAATGGCTTCTACTTTCACTGTTACGAGTTTTTGTCCGAAGCGGACGACTAGCTCATCACCTACACTGACATTTGTACCCGCTTTAGCAACATGTCCGTTTACAGTAATTCTTCCTTGATCACACACTTCCTTAGCTAACGTACGACGCTTTATTAATCTTGACACCTTTAAAAACTTATCCAACCTCATTAGAAATTCCTCCTTTTTATTGGAACTTTTCTTTACTTTTTTCCCAAATCTCATCCATTTTTTCTAATGTAACATCCGCAAATGTTAACCCTTCTTCTGATAGCTGATCTTCAATTGCTTTAAAGCGACTTGAAAACTTTTGATTCGTCATATGCAGTGCTTCTTCTGGGTTGATCTTATAATACCGTGCTAAATTAACGATGACAAAAAGAATATCCCCTAGTTCCTTTTTCTTCTTCTCTTCATGATTTGCTTTTAATTCAGAAAAGAACTCACCGATTTCTTCTTGCAGTTTCATCCACATTGGAGCAGCATCATCCCAATCAAACCCTACTTTTGCAGCTTTTTTCTGGATTTCAAAAGCTTTCATTAAAGCTGGCAAACTTTTTGGAATTCCATCTAACGCAGATTCCTTGCGTTCATCCTTTTTTTCTTTTCGCTTAATTTCTTCCCAATTGGCAACGACTTCGGCTGCGTCTTTTGCCTCTAGATTGGAAAAGACATGAGGGTGTCTGCGAATCATCTTTTCCGTAATCGATCGAATTACATCATCGATCGTAAACCACCCATCATCTTCACCAATCTGTGCATGTAACATCACCTGTAGTAAAACATCACCAAGCTCCTCTACTAAGTGATCGTCGTCTTCTTCATCGATGGCTTCTAACACTTCATATGCTTCCTCTAGCAAAAAAGGTTTCAATGATTCGTGTGTTTGTTCTTGATCCCATGGACAGCCTTCAGGTCCCCTTAAAGTAGCGATAACTTCTCGTAGTTTCTGGAAGTCTTTGTACATAATTTGTTCGTCCTCAATAGGCGGAATGTAAACGGCCGTTAAGTTGTTCAATTCGGTCACATGGTCAAGTTCATACAGCGGACAAGTGATAATTGTTTCCTTAGAAGTTCCAACTGCTGTCGCAACACTGACTTCATAATCATCTGGCAATAGTTCCATTAACGTTAATTTAACTTCAGAAGCAATAAAAGCATCGTACACTTGGCAAATGATGATATGTTGACGAATTTGTAAATCTTCTCTTTTTAACTGGGTTCCATCGACAATTTGACACCCATCGATAGGATCGATTTTCAACGCATTGAACATTGGATCTAAGAAACTTTGTCCCCCTTGGATCTCTACGTGAATGTCACGTTCTCTTCCTTCGTTCAATAAAAGTTGCACCGTCTCTTCGGCAACTAGTGGATGGCCGGGTACTGCATATGTAAGTTCTTCTACCTTGTCTAACTCGGCTAAAAGTAAATTTACAATCGATCGATAGACATCTTCAAATCGCTCATGCTTTTCATACTCATCATCAAATGACGAATACGTTAAGCCTTCGCATTTTAAATCTTCAATAACTGGGTGCCTCTCTGTTCTTAAAAATAGCGGTTTAGCCTTTTTTAAGATTTGATAGGTACCTAGCGATAACTGAGCAAGTTCACCAGCTCCTAAGCCAATGACCGTAATTTTTTTCACTACAAATCTCTCCTTCGGTTAATTACATTGTATAGTTTAGCGAAAACTGGAATAATAGATACTTCATTCTCAGAAAACACATGGAACTTTATAATTAAGTAAGTAGCCAATATTCCGCCAACGGATACACTAGATAATGCAATGACACCATCTATGATTCGCGAAGACTCATCCAGCATAGACTCTAACCCGGTTCTCCAAACTAACGTTATAGCTCCCATTATAATGACTGTCATAACGATACCGAGGAACTGGTTTCGTTTAATCGGGGCAGCTCCATCGAATTTATAGATGATGACGATATTTAAACAGGCAATAACCGCTAATGAAAACGTCGTTGCCATAGCGGCACCTGCCGTCCCAAGTAAAGGAACGAGCCATAAATTTCCGAAGACTTTCACCACTAAACCGATGACGATATGTCTAGCCGCAATATCTCCTTTATCATATCCTTGAAGAATTGCTGCTGATGTCATAACAAGTGCTCCAAACACAATTGCAAACGCTAAAATAAAAAGCACGTTTGACCCTTCACGATTTGTAAACAATAGATGATTTGTTGGTTCAATTATGATCGCCAGTCCGACTGATGCTAATAGGCCAAACACATACGTTAAGCGAAGTGTTAGTTCCGTCTTCTGCCTTGCTTCTCCTTGATCTTTTAACATTTTTGCTCTTGATATCATGGGTACAACCGTTAAGGCAAAAGCCGTAGCGACCATAGTTCCTAACTGAATTAAAGGTTGACCGCGATCATAAATTCCTTTAGATATTTTAGCAACTTCTATGGGCACACCGCTTTCAAGTAAAAAACGCAGAACCGTTAAGCTATCGATGAGCTGAATAAACACGATAACTAAAATTGTCATTGAGAAAAGAACACTATTTTTTATAAATGGTAAGATGTATTCTTTATTTACTTTCCCTAATTGTATCGAAATTCCTTTTCTTTTCTTATTTTGACGAAAATATAGCAGTAAACAGATCGCACCTGCTACAGCTCCTAGCACAGAACCAATGACTGCCCCTAGCCCAGCCCCGTAAGGACCATACCCTAAAAACATCATGACGTAAGCTAAAAATAAGATTAAAATGACGCGCAGGCTTTGATCCGTTAATTGAGAAACAGCTGTAGGTGTCATCCACTCCTGGCCTTGAAAATAGCCACGAAAAACAGAAAGAATTGGAACGACGAAATACGTCAAAGCTGTTACGCGTAAAGGAGTCGTAAGCAGTGGGTCACCCATCCACTTTGAAAGCGGCTCAGCTAAGAGGAATAACAGTAAACCTGCTACTGTGGAGATAAAAACAAGCGCATAGAAATACGTTGATAAAAGCGTCTGTTTTTTCTTATCTCTTTGTTGGCTTGATAACTCCTTTGAAATAATGACAGGAAAGCCATAAATCGATAAAGTAAATGCAATCGCATAAAAAGGATACACTTGTTGATATACATAAAAACCGATATCCCCTGCAATATTTTGGTATGGAATACGGTATACAGCACTAAGCACTTTTGTTAGTAACGCTGCAACTGTTAATATTATTGCGCCTTGCCAAACTCTCTTTGTTTGGTCACTATGTTGAGACACAAACCATTCTCCTCCCCCATCTTGAGTGCTTACTTGAGGCCCACACGCGATGCGGGTCAAACAGGATAAAACTAATCGCTATTATATCACAGCCCAAAATTAAATTAGCACATAAAGTTTCGTCATTCTTTTCAAAATTAATAAGCATATTAAAAATTCAGCGTTCTCTAAAATAAAGGCTCTTTTCACAAAGATTGTTGCTCCTTGCTTTTTAACCGTAAGCCAAGCGAATGCTTGGCTCTTCACGCTATGCGTGAAGCTTTTGAAAATAAAATAGCCGTTCAGACAAATGAATTTGTCTTGAAAAGGCTATTTTATTTTCAAAAAAACGGTCCAAAAGCAACAAAGTTTACGAAACAGCCAAAATAAAAAAGAGGAGGGAAATTATCCCCCCTTCCTTTTAAGCTTACGATATTAAATAATTTCATTTCAATTACTTACATTGCGTAAGCTTCCTGTCAGAGTTATGTCTTTTATTGTTCCATTTGTCTAGCTAAAAATCCGGCCGCGGTTTCCGCTAACTTCTGCTCAACCTCACCTGAAAAACTCTCTTCTTTGTTTAACATAACCACTGCTCCAATTGGATCGCCATTAGCAATAATAGGTGCAACAACTAAACCTTTTACATCTTCTTTATTGTCACCTACAATATTGAACTCTCCTGCTGAAGACTCTACTCTAGATTTTCTTTCATCCATCGTAGCTTCTACAATTTCACCAATGCTTTTACTGTAATACTCTTTCTTTGAACCTCCAGATACAGCAATGTATGTATCACGGTCCGCGATAAGTACAGTATGACTTAAGCTATCATAAAGAGCCTCAGCATACTCCTTTGCAAAATCACCTAACTCTGAAATAGGAGAATATTTCTTTAATATAACCTCACCGTCTCGATCAACGAAGATTTCCAACGGATCCCCTTCTCGAATTCTTAACGTACGTCGAATTTCCTTGGGGATGACAACACGACCTAGATCATCAATGCGACGAACAATTCCAGTAGCTTTCATACCTAGATGCCTCACTTTCTAATGATGTAGTAGCATAGGAAATGGTTGTTAAAAAACCTCATTTAGTTTTTTTAACCTTTGAAAAACCATCCACAAATGTTGAATTCGTCTTGTCTATATTATTTATTGCTTGGAAAAGAACTATTCACCAATTTTTCATATTTCTTGTCAAGTTGACATTTCCAATTTTTGAGAAAAATTAGAAATACACGTTACATTTGCTTTTTAACAAGGTTGAGTTCGCTTAAAAATCTTTCGCATATCGAAAGTAAATCTTTACTAGTCATCCCTTTTGTCTTAATCACAACTTTAATTTTTTCGCCAGAAGTTCCTAAAGTAACGGCTCGCCCAAGTTGATTGACTAACTCAAACAACTTAGCCCCATCCATTCGCTTACTTTTCTCTTCCGTCAACATTATTGTGCAGTTATCTTTTGTTTGTGTAATTTCACTTACTTTTTCTTCTTTCGCGTAGAGCTTGATTTTCGCAATACTTAATAAATCAGCAACTTCTTCAGGATAATCCCCAAAACGGTCGATGAGCTCATCTTTTAAATCTGACAGGTCTTCCATATTTTCAACGGCACGGAATTTTTTATACATTTCGATTTTCTGCTTAGCATCTTGGATATAGGTTTCCGGAATATATGCGTCGACTAACATATTGATTTCAACTGAAAATGGAGGTTCTTTCGGTTTGTCTCCTTTTCGCTCCTCAATCGCTTCTTTGAGCATTTGTGAATAAAGATCGAATCCTACAGACTCGATAAATCCATGTTGCTGAGCCCCTAATAAATTCCCAGCTCCACGGATCGATAAATCACGCATTGCAATTTTAAACCCAGAACCAAGCTCGGTAAACTCTTTAATAGCCTGTAAACGTTTTTCGGCGACTTCTGTAAGTACTTTATCCCGCTGATACGTAAAGTAAGCATACGCTACTCGATTCGATCGGCCTACCCGCCCTCGTATTTGATAAAGCTGTGATAAGCCCATCTTATCTGCATCATAGATGATCAACGTATTAACATTTGGAATATCTACACCTGTTTCAATGATAGTAGTCGTAACTAACACATCACTGTTTCCTTCAAGGAAGTCAATCATAATCGACTCTAGTTCACGCTCGTTCATTTGACCATGTGCGAATGAAACCCTGGCATCCGGAACAAGCATAGAAATTTGGTCTGCCATTTTCGTAATACTTTCTACACGGTTGTACAAGAAGTATACTTGACCACCTCTCGTCAACTCTCGTTCAATCGCTTCTTTTACAAGCGAAGCATTATATTCTACAACATACGTTTGCACTGGAAAACGGTTTTCTGGCGGTGTTTCAATGACAGATAGATCACGTACACCTAACATCGACATATGAAGTGTTCTTGGAATTGGCGTTGCTGTTAACGTTAAAACGTCGACGTTTGACTTTAATTGTTTTATCTTTTCCTTATGTGTAACGCCAAAACGCTGTTCTTCATCGACAATGAGTAATCCTAAATCTTTGTACACCACATCTTTTGATAATAATCGATGAGTACCAACGACAATATCAACTGTACCAGCCTTCAAACCTTTTATCGTTTCATTTTGCTCTTTTCGGGAACGGAAGCGACTTAAAACGCCAATTCCAATTGGAAACTCTGAGAAGCGCTCTTTGATCGTCTCATAGTGTTGTTGAGCAAGAATGGTTGTCGGTACAAGTACAGCAACTTGCTTTCCATCCATAATCGCCTTGAATGCAGCCCGAATAGCCACCTCAGTTTTTCCGTAACCGACATCGCCACAGAGAAGACGGTCCATCGGTCTTTGTCTTTCCATATCTTCTTTAATCTCTTCAATGGCACGAAGCTGATCTTCTGTTTCTTGATATGGGAATGAGTTTTCAAATTCTTGTTGTTCTAGGCTATCTTTTGAAAATGGATGTCCGACACTTGCTTCTCGTTCGGCATAAAGTTTAATAAGATCATCGGCAATATCCTCGACAGAAGATTGAACTTTACGTTTTACCTTTTTCCAATCACTTCCACCTAAAGCGTAGATCTTTGGTTCTTTTTCTTCACTACCTACATACTTCTGAACTTGATCAATTTGTTCAACCGGAACATAAAGCTTGTCATTACCTGCATATCTCAAATTCAAGTAATCTTTATGTGTTCCGTTAATTTCAAGTGTTTCAATACCTAAGTACTTTCCAATTCCATGATTCGAATGAACGACAAGGTCACCCACTTGCAACTCGGAGTAACTTTTAATTCGTTCTGCATTAGAAATTTTCTGTTTTCTTTGCGTACGTTTTATTTTCTTCGTAAAAACTTCTTCTTCAGTGATCACTACGAGCTTTTGAAGTGGAAGCTCAAACCCACTATTTAAAGTCCCTGTAAAGATTTGCGCTCTACCTTGTAAAAGCGGACTCTTCTCTTCTATTAATTCTGCTTCTATTTTATAATCATCAAGAACGTGTTGAAGCCTTTTAGCCCGGTCTTTATTCGCTGCTAGAAAAAGGACAGTCCACTTCGATTTAAACCAGCGGTCGGTTTCCGTTTTGAGTAAATGTAATTGCCCATGAAAGTTTTGCATGGCCTTACAGTTAATATTGACGATATTTTTTGGATTAGTGGAAGGTACATGCTTTAAAAATAGTGATAAATAAATAATTGGATACCTACCTGTGTTTAACAATTCTTCAAACGATCTAGACATCTCTAAATCTGAGATGACTTCTCCTTGTTCTAACAGAGCGGTTAACCATTCCGCTTCCTCTTTTTCTAAATTCGTCGCCATCTCCTGTACACGACTGATTTCATCGATAATCATAACGCTATTTTGATTAGCATAATCAAGAATTGTCGATTTTTCTTCGTAATACATGGACACGTATTTGTTCATACCTTGAAAAGCAATCTTTTGCCTTAATTGACTCACTTCGTACGATACATGTTGAGTGATTTTTTCTTTCACAGTTTTATTTTTTATTTTCTTTAACGTCTGTGACAACCCTTCCTCAAGGCGCTCTGCACCCTTAACATAATGCTCTTCATCTAAAATGAGCTCGTTCGCCGGGCCAATTACAATCTCGTCCAACTTTCCTTGGGAGCGTTGGTCTTCGACACTAAAATAGCGAAGTGAGTCTATTTCAGTATCAAAAAACTCAACGCGAATAGGCTGCTCTTCAGTGAGGGGATAAATATCTACTATTCCTCCACGAATAGAAAATTCCCCTGGCGAAGCAACCATGTCTGTTCGGACGTAGCCAATCTTTATTAATTTATACAGCAATTTCTCTAAATCGATATCTCTACCGACTTTTAACTGACATTGACTTTCTCTCCATAACTGGGCAGGAGGTAATAACCTTCTAAAACCTGCCATTGGTACAATAACGATCCCATCAAACCCATTTACAAGCTGATTTAACACTTCAATACGTTGAGCCCTCATTTCTGGACTGGCTATCGCTATTTCAGATGAAATCAACTCATTGACAGGATAAAGAAACACTTTGCTGCTATCAACAAGTGTGGAAAGATCTTCATATAACTTTTGAGCTTGAAATAGGTTATGAGTGATAACGAGTTGAGGACTTTTAATATCTTGATAAAGGGCTGATAAAAACAGGGTTCGTGCTGAACCTGTCAGCCCTGTAATTAATTGCTCTGAAAGCCCCGCCTCAACACTGGTTGAAACTGCTTTTATCTCGTCACTTTCTAATATATATTGTTGTAAGCCAAACATGGATGTTCCCCCTATTACTTCCGACCATCTATTATTAACATACTAATGTTATGGTTGTACCTATTCTACAGTTCTTTTGTATTTTCTATGTAGTAATCGTATTTCCCTTTTTTTATTGACTGTTTTCGTAAACTTTGTTGCTATTGAACTGATTTATATTCAAAAGCTTCACGCTTAGCGTGAAAAACCAAGCCTTTGCTTGGTTACGGTCCAATAGCTAAAAGCAACATTCTTTTAGAAAAGAGCCTTTTTATTTCATGTTTTCTTTTTCTAGTCGAGGAATTCTACAATAGAAAAATGCTTTGGCTTTTCAACCAAAGCTGTAAAACATTGTTTTGATGTCACCTTCATGTATGAAATAGCTGTGTTAGAGCAACGCTTATTGAATAAAAGATTCAAGTTGGTGGAGATCTGGATTTCTATTTAAAGCTTCTTGACAATCTTCACAGATGACTTTTACATGAATGTTTCCATTACCATCATAATGGAGCATCTCTTTTCGTTCCATATCATTTAAGTGATCAAATCCTAGTTGTGTTGATGTAAGCATTTGTTCCTCTATTTTACCTAAGTCTAATTGACAATGTCGACACTGGTAATGAATAGCCATAGATTTTCCTCCTTGACGAGTGACAGTCTTATTGCTAGTCTCCCCACATTAAGGCAATCTATTCAGCACTTATTAATAGATCTAATTATACTGATTCATGACATTTGGAAATTCATTCTTTAACCAATATCGACAAGCTTCTGTCGCTTTTTTTATTGCTTGATTAAGCGCATCCTGCTCTTCCGCTCGAAAAGTCCCAAGTACATGATTAACCACACTTACTCCTGGTTCAGGGCGCTCAACACCCATTCGAATACGCTTAAATTCGCTTGTCCCTAAATGTGCATTTAATGATTTTATCCCATTATGACCCCCGTGGCCACCTTTTTGCCTCAGTCGGATTTGTCCAACTGGAAGATCCATATCATCAAATATAATAAGGACATCTTCAAGATCAATTTTAAAATAATCCATAAACGGACGAACACTTTCTCCTGATAAATTCATATATGTAAGTGGCTTTAAGAGAAAAACTTTCTCTCCATCTATAACCGCTGACCCATAAACACCTTTGAACTTTGTTTCATTTAGTTCAATTCCCATCGCATCGGCACATTCATCAATCACCATAAATCCAGCATTGTGTCTCGTATTTTCATATTTTGCCCCTGGATTACCTAGTCCGACAATTAGCTTCATTTCTCCAACTCCTCAACCTCTATAATCTGCTAAAAAGTATGATACTTTCTTATCCTCTAGAAAAAGGTATAACCTTTAAGTAGGCTATACCTTTTAACTTCTTACTGCTCTTCATTTCCCTCTGCTTGTGGTTCTCCATCGCCTTGTACAGCTTCAGGTTCGCCTTCTTCCTCAACTTGCCCTGGCTCCTGTTCTGCTGGTTGTACAAGAACGGTGACAATCGTTTCTTCAGGGTCATTCGTAATTTCTACTGACTGTTGACCGATAATATCTTTCACTTGAATAGAGTCACCAATATTCAAGGTCGATATATCCACTGTAATTTCTGATGGAATTTCTGAAGGTAATGCACGAATAGATAGTTGGTGAACTAAATGGGATACCATTCCACCTTCACCTACACCTGCTGCTTCCCCTACAAGATGAACTTTTACTTCTGTATCGACTTCAGAACTCATATCAACTGCACAGAAATCAATGTGAACAAGTTCATTTTTTAATGGATCGACCTGCATATCATACACCATTACTTCATGCTTTTTCCCATTTACATCAAGTGAAATAATAGAATTTCGTCCTTCATCTCTAACTAACTTCACAAAGTTAATTTGGTCGACGGCTATTGGTTGACTCTCAACCTTTTTCCCATATAATATACATGGCACTTGGCCGTTTTCCCTAAATTTTCTCGTTGTTGAATTTTTCAAGTCTGGACGTGTTGTTGCTTGAAGTGCTACTGCCATTCGAATCACCTCTAACTTGTTTTTCGTTACTCTATATAAGGTTTTCCCTATTTATAGTAATTCAAACAAATAAAGTGAATAAACTAAGCAACCTTACATTTTTTAATCAAATAATGTACTAACTGATTTATTTTCATGAACTCGAATAATTGCATCTGCCATTAATGGGGCAACAGACAACTCAGTAACTTTTTCAATTTTCTTTTCTTCCCCTAAAGGAATCGTGTTCGTTACAACAAGTTCACAAATTTTTGAGTTTTGAATGCGTTCAATTGCTGGACCTGAAAGTACAGGGTGAGTACAGCATGCATAAACATTTTTAGCTCCGTGTTCTATAAGAGCATTTGCTGCTAATGTAATCGTTCCTGCCGTATCAATAATGTCGTCAATAATAATTGCTGTTTTTCCTTCAATATTACCAACAATATTCATTACTTCTGCAACATTTGGCTTCGGTCTACGCTTATCAATGATAGCAATTGGTGCTTTTAAGCGGTCAGCAAGTTTACGTGCACGAATAACACCACCATGGTCTGGAGATACAACAACAACATCTTCTAATTCTTTACCTTTAAAATAGTCAGCTAAGATCGGCACACCCATTAACTGATCAACAGGAATATCAAAGAATCCTTGAATTTGTGTTGCGTGTAAATCAAGTGTTAATACTCTAGAAGCTCCGGCAGTTTCTAAAAGGTTAGCTACAAGTTTCGCCGTAATCGGCTCACGAGAACGGGCCTTACGATCTTGACGAGCATAACCGTAATATGGTAATACCACATTAATAGATTTTGCTGATGCGCGTTTACAAGCATCAATCATGATGAGAAGTTCCATTATATGCTCGTTAGCTGGAGCACTTGTGGATTGAATTAGGAAAACGTCTCCACCTCGGATGCTTTCTTCAATATTAATTTGTACCTCACCATCACTAAATCTTGTGACAGAACTTTTTCCCATCGGAATACCGATATGCTCGACAATTTCATGAGCTAATTCTGGGTTTGCATTTAATGTAAATACCTTTAAACTTGGATCACCATATTTGGGCATTGTTGTTTTACCTCCAACCAGTTAGTTGTTCTTCTTTTTATCTTTAATTTTCGAAACATAATCTTCTTTATTTACTTGCCTTGCGCGAGCAACAGAAAGTGCTTCGCCCGGTACATCGTCTGTTATGGTTGAACCTGCAGCCACGTAGGCGTTTTTCCCAACCGTAACTGGTGCAATTAAATTACTATTGCAACCAATAAATGCACCGTCTTCAACTTTTGTTAAGTATTTATTTACGCCGTCATAATTTACGGTAATCGAGCCACAACCTAAGTTTACATCAGCGCCTATTTCAGCATCGCCTATATAGCTTAAATGGGAAGCTTTACTTCTTAACCCCATCGTTGTTTTCTTAATCTCAACAAAGTTACCTACTCTCACTTCATCTTGAATAGAAGATGACGGTCGAATATGAGCAAATGGGCCAATGGAGACTTCATTTCCTATCGAACTTTGATGGACAACAGATTGTTTAATCGTTGTTTGGTTACCAATTTGACTATCAACAATTTCTGAGTGCGGACCAATCACACAATCACTACCAATGGTTGTCGTCCCCATAATCATTGTTCCTGGGTAGATAATTGTATCTTGCCCAATTTTAGCATCAGCAGAAATATAAGTGTTTGAAGGATCAATAATAGAAACTCCTTCTCTCATCCACTTTTTATTAATCCGTTCCTTCATAATTCGTTCTGACTCAGCTAATGCTACACGGTCATTTACACCTAACGTTTCATCGAAAGAAGGCGTTTGATAGGCAGCAACCTTTTCTCCAGCATCCTTTAGAATTTCAATCACATCAGGAAGGTAATATTCCCCTTGCACATTTTGATTTCCTACATTTTGAAGCGCTTTAAATAACGCTTGGTTATCGAAACAGTACGTACCTGTATTAATTTCTTGGATTGTTTTTTCTCTCTCTGAAGCGTCTTTGTGCTCGACAATTCGTTCGACAAGACCACTTTCACTTCGTACAATCCGGCCGTATCCTGTAGGATCCTCTGCATGAGCTGTTAAAACAGTTGCTAGTGCACTCTCTTGTTCATGATATGAAAGCAAAGCTTCGATTGTCTCTGCTGTCACAAGAGGCGTGTCACCACATAAAACAACAGTCACTCCTTCTTTTGCTGCCAATAGCTGCTCAGCTTGCAACACGGCGTGACCTGTTCCTAACTGTTCTGCCTGAAGCGCATAGGTTACAGCTTCACCTAATTGTGTTTTTACCAGCTCAGCACCATGGCCAACGATGACAACGATATCAGAAAAGTTTAGTTGCTTGACTTGGTCTACAACATGCTGTACCATCGGTTTTCCGCAAACAGGATGTAGAACTTTATAAAGCTTTGATTTCATACGTGTTCCTTGTCCCGCGGCTAAAATGACCGCAAATCGATTGCTCATGTTTACCCTCCACAGTTTTATTCCATTAAGAATATATCTTAAATACGGTCTTATTTCAAGATAAACTCCTTTCACTACGATGCGTATTCACGTTAGAAAACAAGGCAGAATGCCAGTGACTGGTTAGTCTGTAAGCAAATATGGGATAATTTAAACTTCACAGATTTGTCACTTATTTCGATCCTAGAATCAAAAGAGGCTGACTCACAAATGTCTGCTCCCTTTTCTACCTAGTACAATGCACTATTACTAGCACATGAATGTACTGGGCGAAAGTAGCTTGACTTTTGTTATGAGTCAGCCTCTATCTAAACCTATGTTTAGGCACCAGCTTCTTCGAATTCGACTCCTTCAGTTTCACCTGCTCGCTCATATTCAGCAAGAACAGCAGATTGAATTTTTTCGCGAGTTTGTGAAGAAATTGGATGAGCAATGTCACGGAACTCCCCATCCGGAGTTCGTTTACTTGGCATTGCAACAAATAGTCCATTATTGCCATCAATTACACGAATGTCATGTACAACAAACTCGTTATCGATCGTAATTGAAGCAATCGCTCTCATACGTCCCTCCGTGTTGACACGGCGTAGTCTCACATCTGTCACTTCCATGAATGTCACCACCTTTTTTCAATGTAAATCAACAACTAGTTATTTCGCCATTTCCTCTTCATTTCCTTTTTTTCTGTAAGAAAATTATAATTTTTTTTGGTATTTACAAAATTGTTCACAAAATGTTCAAAATTTAGCGAGTATTCTTCACTAGCCAAAGCCTAATTAAGACGAGTACTTACTTTTTTTCAAAACGTGAACGCAGCCCTTCACCAAGTAGTTGAAGCGCAAAGATCCAGCCTATTATGGTTTTAAATAGTTCTTTTGCAAACACCAAAATTTCCACCTCACATCTACTACTTTCGACAAGTATTTCCTTTTTTAGAATAGTGTCGAACCTGCTTTCTAAAGGCCTGTACTTTACAAGCTTTGTGGAAGAGCCTAGTTTCATAAACCTCGAACTACCCCAATGTTTAGAACGTAGGAATTGAACCTAAAAAAAGGCTAACCCTAGAAATAGGAGTTGAACTTCACTCTTCTTTTCAGAAGCGAATTCAGAACACCTAAACCAGAGTCAGCCTGATTGCTTATTTTCTCAAGTTTATTTCACTAAAGCAATTACTTCAATTTCAACTAAAACATCTTTTGGTAGTCTTGCTACTTCCACACATGAACGTGCTGGCTTATGTGTACTAAAATACTCTCCATACACTTCATTTAAAAGTGGAAAATCATCCATGTTCTTAATAAAAACAGTTGCTTTTACAACTGTATCTAAAGATGCACCTGCAGCAGCTAAAACAGCTTTTAAATTTTTAAACACTTGGTGCGCTTGCTCCTGGACGTTTCCTGTAACTAAATCTCCCTCTGCGGTTAACGGAATTTGCCCTGAACTGTAGAACATATTATTTACGATAATTCCTTGTGAGTAAGGACCTATTGCCTGTGGTGCATCACTTGTGTGTACTGTTTTCATTTTATTTTCTCCTTCATACGCTCTTGTAATTTACTTAAATAATTACCTGATTCGACAGTAATTTCTTTTTCTCGAATATTAACATCTGATATTTTCGAAATAGATATATACTCATCTATTATACGTTCCTCTTCACCTTCAGATTCAACTAGAACACCAATACCGACTACATTTGCTTGGAACTCCCCAAGTAAATCCATCATTCCTCTTACAGTTCCACCAGCTTTCATAAAGTCGTCAATAATAAGAACGTTCGAACCTGGTGAAAGACTTCTTCGTGCGAGCGACATCGTTTGAATACGTTTTGTTGAGCCTGAAACGTAATTAATACTAACCATCGATCCTTCCGTTACCCGATGGTCTCTACGAACAATACTCACTGGTACATCTAAATGACTTCCAACTGCATAAGCTAGCGGAATTCCTTTTGTGGCTACTGTCATTACTGCGTCAATTTTAACATTCCCATAAACAGCAGCAAACAGTCGGCCGATATTGTTCATAATCCGAGGTTGTCCTAAAACATCCATCATATACAAATAACCACCAGGTAAAAGCCGATCTGCTTTCGATAATTGGGCATTTAGTTCTGCAGTATACTCCTTCGCCTGTTCAACTGTTACCATAGGCATATATTTCACGCCACCACTCGCGCCCGGTATCGTAAGTAAAGAGCCAATTCCCTGTTCTTCAAAGATCTCTTTAACAATTCCTAAATCCTCACTAATGGAAGATTTAGCAGATTGATACCGTTCTGAGAAGTGAGTTAATGAAATGAGTTTATGTGGATTTTGTAACAAATAGTTAGTCATATCGACTAATCTACCACTTCTTCTTAGCTTTTTCATTGCACCCTCCAACCAAAATCCGAATATTTATAAATAAATATTACACTTTTGTACGGTTTTTATCAAGGTGTTGTTGACTAATTAAACGAACGGCATAAACGTTGCTACAAAATCCTCGAAGTCCGTTATAAATACGATTTAATCGAGACTCTTTCAAAACAAGCCCAAAGACTGTCGGCCCGCTTCCGCTCATAAGAACGCCGTCTGCACCAAAGCGCTCCATTTGTGCTTTGATATGCTTAACCTCAGGATAAGCTTTAAACGTCACATCTTCTAACACATTATGCAGTTGTGAGCATATCTCACTAAAGTTTTTTTCCTCAATCGCCTTTACCATCGCTTTCGTATCTGGATGAGTAATTTGATCGACTTTAAGCTTTCCGTAAACTTCAGCCGTAGAAACCCCTATTGGAGGCTTTGCTAAAACAACCCAACAAGGTGGCGGCGAAGATATCCTTTGAATGATCTCGCCCCTGCCCGTAGCTAAAGCAGTTCCCCCATAAACACAAAAGGCAACATCTGAACCGATTTCCGTACCAATGGAGGCAAGTTCATCAAGAGAAAGATTTAATTGCCATAGTTCATTAAGCCCTCTTAACGTAGCTGCAGCGTCACTACTGCCACCTGCTAGTCCAGCTGCGACAGGTATGCGTTTTGTTATGTATATTGAAACACCTTTATTAATGTTGTAACGCTCTTTTAAGATTTTAGCTGCCTGATAAGCAAGGTTCCGTTCGTCGTTAGGAACATAACCTTCTGATACATCGATAATGATCCGATCTTCCTCTAAATGTACAAGGTCAATCCGATCTGCCAGATCAACAGTTGTCATAACCATTTCTACTTCATGATAACCGTCTTCTCTTTTTTTTAGAACGTCTAATGATAAATTAATTTTAGCAGGTGCTTTCACCGATATTTTTAACTCCACCCTAATCCACCTTCTACCTTGACCGAATTCCAAACACTTACGTTATTTTACCATTTCCAATTAATAAATGCCAAATCCATCATTAGTTTTATATGAAAAGGGCAAGCATCCGTTTAGCGACGTTACAAACGTAAGCCTTTAAATTGTTTCGAGTACACCCTTTCGATATTAAGTTAGCAGCGGAAGCGGATACATAGACCCTTATTCCTGTCGAAAGTCTAGTATTTCTTGATTTAGAGGACTCAGAAGCCCTTATTTACTAATATTAGTTATATTTAGGTGTAATTTTGATTAAATAAAGGTCTGTGAGTCCGGCAAATACCCGAATCTGGAGGTTTTCGTTAAATCAGGGCCTCTTGGGCGCTGGAACTGGACATCCTCGGAATAGGCACTCATCTACTGAAATAAAGCCGAAGCGAATGCTTCGGCTGTCTCCCATCTAATCCTGTTGCCTAGCTACCAATTGTTTTTCAGCAATTTCAATAGCTCTTTTTACCATATTACCTGCATCGCGAGCACGAATGCCGCCCCATCCTTCTTGTTGGACGACATCGTAGAAGCCAAGCTCCTTCGCCAACTCTTCTTTAAAGCGATCCGACATAACCCCTCGTCTTCTGCCCATGGTAAACAACTCCTTTGTTGTCTAAGAAATAGATGGTGAGACGTTTCTATTATGAGTCTTTTTGGGTGCAAATATGAAATTCTCTTATAGAAGTTGTTAAAAAGTCCGGGAAAATCTCTGTCGAATTTCTTCCTCAGCTTGCTCTTCGGCTCTTCACGTATTAAAACCATACGCTCCAGTGCTTAGAGACTGCGCTTCGTCGAACTTCTCGGATCTTTTTGTCTTTCTTTTTGAACACACATTTATTTGTATAGTTTTTTTATTCGAAAATAAATATAGCTTCCCGATTTAACCCGGAAAGCTAATTTATATAATATGACATCCTACGATTAAACTTGTACAGAATGACCTTTTTCTTCTTCTTCAAAAACCGTAAGTTCTACTGTCTCTGTCAAGATATCTGCATAACTATACGATACTCGTTCAAAAGCATTTTGCTGTTCATCGAGTTTAATAATAAATACAGATGGATATGTTTCCTCTAAAAAGCCTGTCCGTTCAATGGTTTTTCTTCTTCCACCATTTGCCTTAATCGCAATCCGTTTTCCAACATTTTCATCCAGTTCACGTTTAATATCCAGCAACGTTTTCGCCATTTAAACACCCCACCTCACTATACAATAGTATACATGATCCAACATTTTTTGTCAAATAAATTTAAAATTATATCAATTAGACAAGAATTTTGTCAACGATATTTATTTGACTACTTGTAAATTTTTTTCTAACTTCTCTAATACATTCGTATTATTCCTCATTTTTCTAAATATATGTATGTTTTTCAATACGTATAAACAAAAAGTGCCTCGCCCTCTACATAGCCTATAGTTACAAGGGTGTTGATCGCAACTATAAAGCGTAATAAGGTACGCAGACACCATTCGACACTTTACTGTTCGTCTTCATATTCAGAGATTGGCATTCCTCTTCTCATAAAACCTTTCGTTTCTATTCCACCAAGTCCACGCTCGCCAGTAATTGTATTTTTTAATACGTCCCAAACATTTACTTGATCCATAAATGGCGTCAAGCTGATTTTTGCAACGATATAAACGGGATCTAGAGCATGAATATTTATACGGTCAGGAGAGCTCGCATAATTGGCTCCAGCTTTAATTAATGTTTCAAAATGAGATTGACAAGCTCCAGCGAATATCACGAGATCGTCAAGGCTTGGAACTCTCTTTCGGGCTATCCTTACCGTTTCAGCAAAATACTTTGAATGACGGTATCCTTTTATATCTTTTTGGTTTCCTCTCGTTTTTAAATAGGCATCATGACCGGTTACAACTAAAATATCAGGTCGAACCATTTCTAGAAGAGAATCGATTTGTTGAGGCATTTCTTTTTCAACGACATGCACACCGTAAACAGGTACACCGAGTTTTTCATAAAGCTCCATACACTTTCGTAAATACATCGAGTCTCCATCGATATGGAGGACTCGACCTCGAATTTCAAAATAGGAAGGTTCGGTACTATAACCTGATGTCGCTTCATAATCGCCTCGCTTTTTTATAACGCGACTGTCTTGGCGAAACAAATAATAGCAATTATCTTCTTTTTCTTTTTCTTTTTTCCGTCTTTCTCTATGCTCATCCTCACTAATAGCAACTAAATCGTCTATCGGTGCATCTGCAACGAGACGCACATCTTCTCCATACAATTCGGCAACATTATCGTTTATAGAAGAAATCCGAAATAAAATATCGCATTGATATGATTTCCGGCCTACAATTTGCCCTACCTTCAACTTCATAAAAAACTCCTCCTCACCAATTAGCCTATGTGAGAAGGAGTGAAAGGGTGCTTCAGTTTTGGATTAATGGTCTAATTCGTTTAACCTTTCAATAATCGGTTTAATTCGTTACTTAGTAGTGCAAATTCCTCAATAGAAAGTGTTTCTCCACGACGCTTTGGATCGACGTCAGCAGTTGTCAGCGCTAACTCTATTTTTTCTTTATGATCTTTTCCAAAATGGTGCGTTAGATTATTAAAGATCGTTTTTCGACGTTGCGCAAAACTGGATCTTATCACTTGGAAAAAGAAACTTTCATCTTCAACTTTAACAGGCGGCTCTTCACGAATGGTTAACCTTAATACGGCAGACTCTACATTCGGTTGTGGAACAAAGACCGTTTTTGGAACGGTAAAAACAGTTTCAGCCTTTGCATAATACTGAGCAGCGATTGATAAAGAACCATAGTCTTTCGTGCCTGGCTTCGCTGCAATTCGATCCGCTACTTCTTTTTGGATCATAACAACAATTCGTTTAATCGGCAGCTTTTCTTCTAATAACTTCATCAGTATAGGAGTTGTTACATAATACGGGAGATTTGCAACAACCATTACATCTTGTCCTTCTTTAAACTCCTCACTCAAGACTTGGCTTACATCTGCTTTTAACACGTCTGAATGAATAATTTTGACATTATCATATGGTGAAAGCGTATCTCCTAATACCGGGAGTAGACGTTGATCGATCTCAAAAGCAACTACTTTATCAGCACGCTTTGCTAATTGCTCTGTGAGAGCCCCAATTCCCGGCCCTATTTCAATCGCTCCAACTTGTTCGCTCACTCCTGCGGCTTCTAGAATACGTCCTAGAATGTTTGTATCAATGAGAAAATTTTGCCCTAAACTTTTCTTAAATGAAAACTTATATTTTTCTAAAATGGCTCTCGTTCGAAGCGGTGTTGCAATATCCTTAGTCATTATTTTCCTCCTCAAGCACCTGTTGTAACGCTTGTGAAAATTCCTCTTTTGTAATTTGAAAAACGTGAAGTCGTTTATGTAACTGTTTCCCATTAGCGTAACCAATTTTAAGAGTGGTTCCAATCCGTTCTCTGCGGTCACGAGATTGGGTTCCACCAATAAGCCCGCCATCAATTAGGTCTTGCCATGTTATTTCCTCTTGCGGGTTTTCAAACTCTTGCTTTACATGTGCTAAAGCTTGTCGGATAGCTTCAGGTGTCGCATTTTCAACTCCTAAATCATTTCCACTCTTTGAAATGGCATCAACTTTAGGTAAAAAAGCATGCTTACACCCTGGAACACGTTGACTCACAATATGCCTGATCCGCTCTCCTGGGTAATCTGGGTCTGTTAATATAATGACACCTCTACGGGCTTGGGCTAATTGAATCCGGTGTATAACCGCTTCTCCAATCGCTGAGCCGTTCGTTTCAATCGTATCTGCATTAACCGCACGTTGAACCGCAACCGTGTCATCTCTCCCTTCAACGACGATTACTTCTTTGATTTTCATAAAATATCCTCCGAAAAATGAAACTTTTTATAGTATAGAACGTCTAATAAGTAAAGACAAATATAACATTCAGTCTTTGCAAACCTAATTTGTATTGTCGAGCTTGAAATAGCGGACACACAGGCCCTTATTTTTGGCAAACGGCTCTCTTTTTGAATTATGCGGACTCTGAGGCCCTTATTTACTCATTATCATGCTGGTTTTACTTGATTTTTATCAAATAAGGGCCTCTCAGTCCTCTAAGTACCAAAATAGGGCGGTTTTTGATATAATAGCGTCCTCTCAGTCCGCTAATTGATCTCAATTATAAAACACTCTTGCGATACGAGTTCACAAAGAGGGGCTGCTGGGTCTTATCTGCGGTACTGTAAGGGGCATTCCTTGACTAGCTATAAGTACATTACATCGGCTCAAGGCGCTCCAGTTACACCGCTTAACGACCTCTTTCGCTTTTCTTGTTAGTATTTATCTTTAATGGTTTATCTATTTATGGATGGCAAACCGAAAAAGCACAGAGGGCTCTCTGTGCTCATCGAGTTAATCTAAAATTGTAATCGTGACTGTCCTTCTACCCCATCTGTATGCTTCCGATTTCGTCGGGACATGAACATCAATTTTATTTCCGCGAATCGCACCGCCTGTGTCACCAGCTATAGCTGTTCCATAACCTTCGACATGGACTCTTGATCCAAGAGGAATGACATTAGGGTCGACAGCGATCACTTTCATATTACGATTATTTTTTAAGTTGATACCAGTTGCTGTAATACCGCTGCATCCACTGCAATTTGCTGTATAAGCGGTTGCAGATACCCGCAGTGTTTTACCACTTGGACTAGATTGACTTGGGCTTGACTGACTAGTTGAAGTTTGTGTTGGAGAACTACCACGAGAAACTGTCGGAGTCGGTTGTCGTGTTCCTACTGCGACTACTCGATCCTTGCTCTCTCTTGTCGTCTCTGTTTTTATCAGCTCTCTAGAGACTTCCTTACCATCTTCTAAGACAACTTCATAATGTTTTTCAACAAGACCACTTTGCCCTGAATCTACAACCTTCTCTTTTCCTTTTTGTAACGAACTGTCATTTTTCGTTACTGTGGCAAATGCTACAGTCTCTTCCACTACATCGGTGACTTTTTCTACTCTAACTACCTTAATTTCTTCTTCACTATTAAGTACTTGTTCTAAAGCTGGTTCAACTCGATCCAGCTCACCTAGGGTGATCGATTCTTTTTCTAAAAAGTCAGCGACAGTAGTCGAAGTTGTCCATACTTCATGTTCTTCCCCGTCACTTGTGACTCTTACCATAAAAGCAGATTCATACGTAACATTCATTTCAGGTTGAATTTCTGTATTTAAGCTAGGACTAATTTTATCATGTTCTTTAACCGTAATATCTAATTCAGCAATTAAATCTTCTACACTATCAGCAGTTGTCCAGACCTGCTTTTCATCACCGTTAATAGCTACATTGATTTCTTTAGCTACTTTCCAACTTATGGACATATCTCCTGTAACCTTTTCACTGATAGCTGGTTCTAATTCATCGTATTCGCCTACAACAAATCCAAGTTCTTCCATTACTTCTGCAACAGTATTGGCATGTGTGCGGATTGTCACTTCTTCTTCATCTGCAGTTACCGTTACATTCGCTTTCGTTGTTTCATAGATTGCAAAGCTCATTGTCCCGATAACTAGGACAAAACATAGTATGGAGATCGTCAGTTTTTTCCCAAAATTTAGGTTAGAAAAAAACGAGCTTATCCTACTGGGTTCCATGTTTAATCTTCCCCCTTCTCAAGGTACGAATTATAAACACTTCACCTCCTTTTGTCAACTAGTATAATGTCAATTTGTTTCCCTCATAACAACTATTATCCATAAAAGTCCCCCTGAAGGAAACAAATATTTATCGACAAGTTCAATGTATGCAAGCCCGCTTCATTGTAGAACTCCTACGAACAAAAGAAAATTTAGACAAGCCCTCTTAGAATCCGACATAATGTTCTATCACATTATGTTAAATAATTTTTTTGCATTCTCCATTGTTTGCTTTGTCAATTCCTCATACGTCATTTCTTTTAACTCAGCAATTTGCTTTGCAACAAGTTCTACATATGCCGGTTCATTTCGCTTTCCACGATACGGATGAGGTGCTAAATATGGACAATCTGTTTCAATTAACAAACGATCTAGCGGTACTTCGACAGCGACTTCTTTAGGTTTCTTAGCATTTTTAAAAGTTACTGGTCCACCAAAAGAGATGTGGAAGTTCATGTCTAGACAAGCTTTTGCAATTTCAACACTTCCACTGAAGCAGTGCATAATTCCACCAACTTGTGAAGCTTCTTCTTCTCTCAAAATATCAACAATATCTTGACTCGCTTCACGATTATGAATAATGATCGGCAGGTTTACTTTTTTGGCTAAACGAATTTGTTTTCGAAATACTTCTTTCTGAATATCCTTTGGAGATTTATCCCAATGGTAATCAAGTCCCATTTCACCTAAGGCAACTACTTTCGGATGTGAAGCGAGCTCCTCTAACCACGCTAAATGCTGATCTGTCATGTCTATTGCATCCACTGGGTGCCATCCTACAGCTGCGTAGATGTTCTCATGCGCCTCTGCGATGGCTAAAGCCCCTTTTATCGTTTTCTCATCAAAGCCGACCACCACCATGTGAGTGACACCTGCTTCTTGCGCACGTTGAATGACTTCTGCCAGGTCTTCTTCAAACTGATCGGCATTTAGGTGGACATGTGTATCAAATAACATTTTTTATTCATCCTCTCGTTGTTCAAATACAATCCAAACTAATTATTATTGTAATAAAACATCGTTGGTTACTTCTTTTTTTAAAAACTGTGTTAGATTATACTGTTGATATCCGTTGATTTTGAGCTATTTTTTCAGTAATGGGCAAAATCCAATCCTCTTTAACAGCACTTTTTTAAAAAAGGGAAAGAGAAGCCATTATTTAAAAGCTTACCCTAACCCTGATTATTGTTTTCTATTATTTTACTTTTGCTCCGTTAGGCATCGACTGATCAACTGAAGCAAGTGTAAGTTGGTCACCTTCAGAGGCAGCTAATATCATTCCTTTTGACAATTCACCACGCAGTTTTATTGGCTTTAAGTTTGTCACACAAATAACTTTACGACCGACTAAATCTTCTGGAGAATAATATTTCGCTATACCAGAAACAACTTGTCTTTGTTCGTAGCCGAGGTCAAGCTGAATTTTTAATAACTTATCTGCTTTTTTCACAGGTTCTGCTTTGATGACTTCCGCAACACGTAAATCAACTTTCATAAAATCATCAATTGTAATTTCTTCGGACTCTTCGACCTCGTTTTTAGTTACTTCTTGTTTTGGTTCATCTTTTACTAATGAACCACCCATCATTTCAACAATATATTTCACTTCTTCTTCGACGTCGAGACGTGGGAAAATAGGCTCACCTTTGGATACAGTCGTCCCAGAAGGAATTTGACCAAATGCTTGAAGTGAATCCCAAGTTGTTACGTTTTCTGCTAATCCTAATTGTTGCCAAACTTTTTTAGGTGTTTCTGTCATAAATGGCTGAATTAAAATAGAGATATAACGTAAAGACTCAGCCAAGTGATACATAACCGCTCCAAGCTTTTCCTTTTCATCTTCGTTCTTTGCTAATACCCAAGGTTGGGTTTCATCAATGTATTTATTTGTACGGCTTACAAGCTGCCAGATTGCTGAAAGTGCAACTGAAAACTCCATATCTTCCATTGCATTTTCAACTTTTTCAACTGTAGCATCTACTAGTTCGACTAAACTTGAGTCAAACGGTGTCCCGTCTTTCACATAAGAAGGAAGTTGACCATCAAAATATTTATTAATCATCGCAACCGTACGATTTAATAAATTACCTAGATCATTAGCTAAATCGTAATTGACTCGCTCTACAAAGCTTTCCGGCGTAAATACGCCATCTGAACCGAATGGTACTTCTCGTAACAGGTAGTATCTAAGTGCATCTAATCCGTAACGGTCAATTAATGGTACCGGGTCGACCACATTTCCTTTTGACTTTGACATTTTTCCGTCTTTCATTAATAACCAACCGTGACCAAACACTTTTTTGGGCAGTGGTAAATCAAGTGCCATTAGCATAATTGGCCAATAGATGGTGTGGAAACGAACAATTTCCTTTCCAACGAGATGAACATCAGCTGGCCAGTATTGTTTATACTTCTCTTCATTAGCACTTCCATAACCAAGAGCTGTGATGTAATTAGAGAGAGCATCAATCCAAACATAGACGACATGTTTGGGATTGCTCGGAATTTTTACACCCCATTCAAACGATGTACGAGACACCGCTAAATCTTCTAGGCCTGGTTTAATGAAATTATTAATCATCTCATTTTTTCGTGACTCTGGTTGGATAAATTGCGGATTATCTTCATAGAACTTCAACAAACGATTGGCATATTTACTCATACGGAAAAAGTACGATTGTTCGCGAACTTTTTCTACAGGGTGCCCGCTGTCAGGACTTTTTCCACCGACTACTTTACCATCTTCCATAACTGGATCAACGAGTTGATGTTCCGTGTAAAAAGTCTCATCTGGAATGGAGTACCATCCTTCATATTCATCTAAATAAATATCACCTTGAGCGAGTAACTGTTCGAAAATCTTAGCAACTACATCTTTATGCCGGTCTTCTGTCGTACGAATAAAGTCATCATATGAAATATCGAGTTTCTTCCATAAATCCTGAATACCACTTACAATTTCATCAACAAATTGTTGGGGTGTTACGCCTTTTTCTTCTGCCTTTCGTTCAATTTTTTGACCATGCTCATCAGTACCTGTTAAATACATGACATCATAGCCGCGTAAACGCTTATAACGTGCCATCGCGTCTCCGGCTACCGTTGTATACGCATGACCAATATGCAGCTTATCACTCGGATAATAAATTGGTGTTGTAATATAAAATGTCTTTTTTTCACTCATTCAAAACGTCCTCCACTTAGTTAGTTTTCTTTACTGCCCTTTCAATTTCTTCAATAAAACTTTACAATAAGAAGCTTGTGTTCCACCTTCACTCAAACTAAAATAGGTTTTAGGTAATCGCTACCTTTATGTACTGTTTAAGAAAGGAGCTGAACATATAAAAAAGCCCTCATCCAGCAAGGGACGAGAGCGAACTCACGTGGTACCACCCTATTTCCCCATTCTTTCACAAGAACAGGCTCAATAAGTCGTTTGACTTCTCTAGTAACGCTAGAGTACGTTGCTCCCTTATTAGTGTTCTAACTCGAAAGCAATTCCTCACTGGACCATCTTCTAATAGTGACTATACTGGTTCCCAGCTACCCCAGCTCTCTGTCTTAGCGTCCTCGCTAAATAGTCGACCTATTATACTCATCCGTTCATCGGAAGTGTTATTCATTTCTTTCATTTAAGTTCTTCCACATCTCACCAAAAAATATACCGAATAAATACAGCTAATGTCAAGGTCGATCATAGATTGTGGCAAATGGATTTTTCACCTTTTTCAGTTTCCCTTTTATCGCTAATTGTTCTAACTCTCTTTTGAGTTGAGCCACATCCCAGCTTTTCCCGAGAGCCTGATTGATCTCATCGGTATGACGAATTAATGCCGTTTCTGATAATGGCAGAAGAGACTGTATCACCTCAAGTACACCATCATCTTCCTGATCATTCATTACCTTTAATTCATCAAAAGGATTTAGCACATGTGGACTTGTCGTATCTGCAAGACGGATTCTTACCGCTAGTGTTCTCCCAAAAATCGCAGAAGAAACAAAGACATCTCCAGACCGTAAGTATGGTAGTCTTTTACCCTCTTCATGTGTTAAATCAGTTTCTTCCTTTATCGTTTGAATATCTGTACCACGAACGGTCCGAAAAACAAACTTCGAGTTTAATTGTGCTGTAATCGTTTCATCTAATAGAGTCGGTCGTTGTGTCGCAAAAATAAGAAACACACCATATTTTCGACCCTCTTGCGCGATTTCTTTCAAAACACTTTTGGCAGGAGCGTCATATCCTTTAGGGGCAAAATTATGAGCCTCATCTGTTACGATCACAAAGGGTGGGAAAAAGGTTCCTTGCTCATTTTGAAGTTTAGCGTCTCTATACGCTCTTCGTTTTGTATAAAGCACCCCAATGACAAAGCTGGAGAATACTTGTAATAACCATACAGAACCTTGGATGACTACCAACTTCCCGCTGTGTAAGCCCTCTTCAATGGCACGGATATTATGTTGAAACAAACCAGATTGATATAACCGATTTAAACGCCATTGAATTCCTTTCACCGAAGACAAAGGCAAGCTGCCAAACTGATTTAAAAGTTTTTGATACGTATCATATTGTTCTAGCTGCTCACGAGACAAACCATTGCCATCATAAATAAAGGCTTCTACTTTCTGTTTACCTAACTCCAAAGCATCTACTAGATTAGCAATGCGATCACTAAACGATTGATAGCTGTCTTTTCGCTTATGTACACTTTGAATGACGTTTACCATCGATTCAGTTAAAGAACCCGCAGCACCAAGGAGTCGTTCAATATCTCTCGTGGTTAAAGAACTAAAATCCACCCCTACATCTCTTCCAATTTGAACAGAAAGATACTTATTACGATAGTCTGTTTCATTCACCCCTTCTGACAAATGACTAAAATTCATTTCAAAATGTGGGTCGAACACTATGGCAGGGATCGATTGTTTCATAATTTCTTCTAACATCACTCGTAACCCAAAAGATTTTCCAGAACCAGAACCACCAAACACACCAATATGTGGGTATTGTTGCATTGCTTTTATGTCAAAAATAAAAGGTACTCCATTTTGGTCACGTTCCACTTCCTGTTCTTGAATTTTCATAAGCTGCTTGAGCTCAGAAGGTAAGGTTTCCATTAAATGATCGGTACTCCGTATTTCACCTAATACTAATCCTTCCTGAGGTTGGACTTTTACTAAGAAATGTTGAACTTCTGCAAATTCAGGGGTTCTAACAGAAGCACCCGTCTGAATCGGTTGGATCGCTTCTTCAAATAACCTCACTTTGGAAAGATTAATCTCATCCGCACCGATATCATACCCTATTTGTTCTAGCGTCTTTAACACTTGTGCATCAACGATTCCTTTATCATATCCCATTGGAATAAAGCGGTTATAGGAAAAGGTTTCTACAACTTCACCCATTGGATTGCCAAGTCTATCATCTTCAATGAGCAAAATTTCATTGATTCTAAATTTATGTTCTTTTGAGACAACATATATTTCATGTTGTGTCGTTATACCAACTACTTGCATACTACTCTCTCCCTCTAACTAATATAATCTGTGTGTTCGTTTTGGTGAGAATAAACGTCGAGTAAGTTCTGGATCGATATACTGCTCGACTAGTGCTTCTACTAATTTATCCGTAATTCGTACATCCCGATCAACCATATCAAGAAATATCGGAATCCCTCTTCCTTCTTTCGGTGTAATCGAGTAAACAAAGTCACAAATTCGGTTCATTTCTTGTTTCTGCTCAATCAGTATATCTACACCAATAACGGCAGGATCCGTCGAAGGCCTCAGCCAAGCTGTATGTACCTGGGGTTTATGTTGAGCCTTGTCGAGATACAACATCTCACCTTGCTTTAATACACCAAATAACAGATCTCGGTCATATACCAGCTGTTGCCCCCGTGCTTCATTAAACTCAAGCTCTAAAACTTGATACAAGAAGCTTGTACCCACTTCTTCTGTCACACCAGCTATAAGAACATGGTTCAAAAGCGCCAGCTCCCTTACTTCTTGCCAAAGTTTCGGTGCATCAATGGCATAATGTGTAAGTGAACCATCCATTAAAATAAGTTTGATAGATCCTTCTTCCATCATCGCTTTAGCAACCATCAATTCTAATTCAGCCATTTTTGATGACCGGACTCGCTTTTGACTCTCTATTTCTTCACTACTCGTTTCCTCGATTTCTTCTAGCAAAGGAGTATATATATCGAACTCCCACTTTTCTATCCCTCTAATTGTTCGTGCCAGTGCTTGAAAAAAATAGATGATATGTGGGTGTTCACCTTTTGTCTGATTGACAGAACCATCCACAGCTGCTACTTCTAATTCTCCAATCCAGTTCGACAAAAAGCCAGCCTCGTTTCGTGACATTTGTCGAAAATGTCCGTTTTTGTCGAATATACTTTGTCGAATTGTCGAATTAATCCTTTGCTTATTTCCATATTTCATTCGTAACTCACTATCCAATTTTGTCATTTTTTCAATAAAATGTCTTGGAACTTCTAACAACCATACTCACCTCTCAATTTAAAACCCTTGTTATACAACAACCTAACAAAAAAAATAGAAAAAATTACTAACAATATACTTAAATTTGTAAGAAAAATGAATTGACTTGTTTTGGAAACACTGGTATTCTTGGTGTATAAAGAATTTTGTCGAAAAATGACATCAATAAAATAAGATATAACCATACATTGGGAGGAGAAAAGAACATGAAATCTACAGGTATTGTTCGTAAAGTTGATGAGTTAGGACGGGTAGTTATTCCAATTGAGCTTCGTCGTACACTTGATATTGCAGAGAAAGATGCATTAGAGATCTATGTTGATAATGACCGTATTATTTTAAAGAAATATAAGCCAAACATGACTTGTCAAATTACTGGGGAAGTATCTGATGACAACCTTTCAATTGCGGATGGAAAAATCATCTTAAGTCCACAAGGCGCTAAAGCAATCATTGATGAGCTTTCTAGTTACTTAGAAAAAACTAGCAAATAAGTTGATATAAAAAACGTGGCTCTGCTATTGCAGAGCCTTTTCTCTGTTACTTATGGTATTCTGCATACACGTCACGCTTCGGCAGTTGTCTTTCTTTTGCTACTTCCTTAATAGCCTCCTTACTACTCAACTGCTTCTCCTCTATATAATGTTCAACATGTTCATTGATTGAAAGGTTCTCCCACCATATATTTTCAGTTATGTGAACTTCACTCGCTCCATCTACAACAACACAAAATTCCCCTCTGACTTGGGAAGATTGACACCACTCTATTACCTCAGATATCGTTCCACGAATGAATTCCTCGTACCTTTTAGTTAATTCGCGACAAATAGCAATTTTCCTGTCACCTAATTGTTCTAATACATGTTTTAACATCTCTTCTAAACGATGAGGAGATTCATAAAAAATAATCGGCACTTGTATATTCTTTAACTGCTCTAATTCCTTTTTTCGCTCTTTTTTTTGTCGATTTAAAAATCCATAATAATAAAAGTGCTGTGTATTAAGTCCAGACGCAATGAGTGCTGTAATGGCTGCATTTGCTCCTGGTAAAGGAATGACTGAGATGCCTTCAGCTAGACAATCAACGACGAGTTCATAACCCGGATCGGAAATAGCAGGTGTTCCAGCATCACTTACTAAAGCCACATTCCGTCCTTCTCTTAAAGCTTGGAGTAACTTCTCGCCACTGCCTCGTTTATTGTGATCATGATAACTTACAAGTTTTGTATCTATTTCAAAGTGAACGCATAACTTTTTTGTTTGTCTCGTATCTTCTGCTGCAATGACATCTACTTCTTTTAAAATTTTGACCGCTCGAAACGTCATATCTTCTAAGTTCCCGATAGGAGTTGGTATTAAATACAAACTTCCTATATCTTCTTCTTTTTCTTCAAAGCTCTTTTGCTGCCACATCATTTAACTTCCCTTCTTGTATTAAACGCTCTTTGTCTCGTTTTGAAAGTTGTTTGATCGCATATTCTGATTGCATCGCTTCCTTTTTAGTCATATACTCGTGACAAAACTCTAGTACAAATGGGCCCTTACCCCTTGTGTATTTTGCTCCTTTTCCGGCTTCGTGCATTTGTAATCTGCGCTCAATATTATTTGTATAGCCTGTGTAGAGCGAGTCATCTTGACAACGAATCATATATACATAATGATTACCCATAATAAATGGCTTGAAACTCCTTCGTATACGTTTTTTCATCTTCATAGACGACAATAGTTGGTAAACATTTAACGCCAGGTTTCCCGTCCTTAATTCCCTCAACAAGAACGATATTGGCTTCTTTATTGGCTTTCGGTTGAACAAATTGAACTCGTTTTGGCTCAATTCGGTATTTTCTCATCTGTTCAAAGATATCCGTCAGCCTTTCAGGTCGGTGAACGAGAGCTACCTTTCCCTTTTGTCGCACTATTATCGAACAAGTTTGAATAACATCTTCTAATGTACAATAAATCTCATGCCGTGCGATTTGAAAATGCGGATTTACATTTCGATCCGATAATTCCTTTTTCTCAAAATATGGGGGATTGCATGTGACTACATCGTATTCTTGACTTAAAATTTCTTGAGGTAATGACTTGATGTCGCCAAGAACTAAATCGATCTGATTGGAAAGTTGATTCAGTTCATTACTACGAACAGCCATATCATATAATCTTTCTTGAATTTCTACTCCCGTTATTTGGGCTTTACTTCTCGTACTTAACATAAATGGTATAATTCCGTTTCCTGTACATAAATCAATGATCTTTCCTTTTTGGATTGGGACATAAGCAAATTTCGCTAGTAAAACTGCATCCATTGAAAATGAAAATACGTCACTAGCCTGTATGATTTGCAAGGAACGGTTCGGTAAATAATCTATTCTTTCACTCGTATGTATCGTAACCATTACTTCCTCCAGATTTCATTGCGTTAGTCCTATTGTACACTAACACTGACAAATACATAAATAGATACAAGAAAAGCGCAAGGCGCCTGCTTATCGGCGACAAGCGCTGGAGGGCCAGCAATACGTGTCTCGCTTTTTAGACACGTTTGCTGGCCCGAAGCGACCTCGAGCCGATGGCGCCTAGAGCTAGACACCTTCGAATTTTATACTTTCTTACCTCCAAAAAAAAGAGGATGACTCTTCAATAAAATGTCTACCTCTTCTGCTACAATCCTCCTGTAAGTATACAGGCTGTATTGTAAACAAAGGATCAAACACTTTTGAGTCACCCTAACTAGCTGTTCGATTATTTTTGATTAAAAAATGATAAGCAAAAGAGACAATCATCTTTACGAATACTACCGTAATCCGTACTACAAATGTGAAACCCTTCTTGATACAATCTAGCTAAATTATCATACCCTTCACCTACTGGTTTCTTCTTCGCAGGATCTCTTTCTTCAATCGCTTTTTCTTGTTCAACTGTTTCATCGAGGCGATTTCTTAAATTTTCATTCTCCACCTTTAAATAGTGGTTTTCCTCAATGAGGAGCGCAAGTTGTTCCTTTAAACCGCGAAGTTCATCGTGCAAACCACCAATTCGCTCTTCAATTGAACTAACTTGTGAAAAAATCTCCTTTTTATCCACGTTTCCCACCTCATTACTCTATGACTTGGGTCGAAACCGTTTCTTCAAAAAGCTCTTCAAGTGTGTACTCAACGATTCGTTGTTGTTCAAATAACTCTACTTGAATAATACGTTCTAAAATGTTGAGCCCCACTACTCTACCTCGTCCATTTGGCGTTTTAATTTCTTTCCCAATATCAGGTAAAGATTGTTTAACAGACTCATAATGATCATTTTCATATTTCAAACAACACATGAGACGACCACATAACCCTGAAATTTTTGCCGGATTTAACGACAAATTTTGATCTTTAGCCATTTTAATGGAAACAGGTTCAAAATCACCTAAAAACGATGAACAGCAAAGAACTCGCCCACACGGACCAATCCCACCTAGCATTTTCGCTTCATCTCTTACACCAATTTGACGTAATTCGATTCGAGTTCGAAATATAGCTGCTAAGTCTTTTACAAGCTCTCTAAAGTCAATTCTTCCATCAGCTGTAAAATAAAACAGGACTTTATTGCGGTCAAACGTATATTCTACATCAACAAGCTTCATATCAAGTTGATGTTCTATTATTTTTTCTTGGCAAACACTGAAAGCTTTCTTCGCAGCTTCTTTATTTTCATTTACAATAAGCTTGTCTTTTTCATCAGCTATACGAAGAACTTGCTTTAACGGAAGAACGACATCGTTATCATCGACTTCCTTTTTTTCAATAACTACCCTGCCATATTCTACCCCTCTTGATGTTTCGACAATTACCCATTCACCTTTAGGTAATTCGAATTCACCAGGGGAAAAGTAATAAATTTTACCCGCTTTTTTAAAGCGAACACCTACGACATGATGCACTATCAACTATCCCTCCTGTAATCTGAGCAAAAGCCGCTCCATTAATAATTGCGGATTTACATTTGAACTCAGATGTCTCTTTGCATCAAAAATAGCCGACATTTGTCTGGAAATTTTCTCTTGTGAGCTATATAACGCTTGGTGGTCAAGGCGTTCTAGCTGGTCAACAAAAATAAGACCCTCTTTTTCACCAAGCTGTGTGTATAATAAATCTCTATACCATAAGAGCAATAAATCAATTCCTAACCCAAGCTCTTCTTTTCCTTTGAAGTGCGGTAACCACTTTTCTTGAAGGGTAAAGAACATTTGCTGGGGGCGAGAATAGACCTCTTCCGTTAATTGTAACACTACATTACGTGCTTGTACAATCCAGTCTTCCTGACAAAGTTGGCGTGCATCTTCTAGATTGGAAGTCATTTCCGTAAGAATTTTCGCTATAGGGCGTGATATCCCTTCATCAACTAACACCATTTCCATCTCTCTATTAGAAAGAGGCGTAAAAGATAAGACTTGACTTCGTGAAATGATGGTATTTAACATTTGATGTATATGTTCAGTGAGAAGCACTGCAATAGTAGGTGCTTCAGGTTCCTCAAGAAACTTAAGCAAACTATTTGCAGCACTTGGAGTCATTTTCTCCGCATGTTTAATAATATAAAACTTCTGTTTTGATTCCATTCCTCGGTAAGAAAACTCTGTCCGCAGTAATTCTACTTGCTGTTTTTTAATGGATTGCCCATCCGGTGAGATCAGATGAACATCTGGATGATTTCCAGACGAGATCCGTTTACAATCCGAGCACTCGCCACATGGTTCAGCTGTCGTTTTTTCTTTACAAAAGTAACTCTTACCTAGTTGCAGAGCAACTTCCATCTTTCCCGTGCCTCTGCTTCCTTCAAAAACATAGGCATGGGTTAATCGATCTTTATGAATACTGTTCGTTAATATTTGGACAACCTTATGTTGAGTTTGATTAAGCTGTTCCCATGTCATTATTCCCAACACCTTTTATTTTAAAATTGCTCAAACTGTTCAACTGGTAAAACGAATACCGTTGCTCCACCAATTTGCACCTCTACTGGATATGGAACATACGAGTCAGCATTTCCTCCCATAGGTGAAATAGGCGCTACTAGTTGTTCTCTACTTTTACAATTGTCTTTAATGATTTGAAGGACATCATCGACATTTTCATCTTCAGTTCCAATTAAAAAAGTAGTATTTCCGGCTTTTAAAAAGCCACCTGTACTTGCAAGTTTCGTTGCTCGGTATTCCGTCTTTACTAATGCTTCCGACAGGCGATTACTATCTTTATCTTGGACAACAGCTATAATTAACTTCACTACACATACCTCCTCAGTCTTTATCTAACGCTTCTATGTGTTGTTCGATCATATGAAGAGCGCTGGAATACACGCTTTGAAAAGATTCATTGGCATTCACGACTTGTATGCGGTCTTTATACAATTTCGTTAGTTGATCATAGCCTTCGAGCACTTTCTTATGAAAGGTGTCATTTTCTTGGTCTAGCCGATTCACTTCTCTGCCTTTGTCTTTTGCAATTCTTGCTAAGCCGACTTCAGGATCAACTCTAAAATAAAGCGTTAAATCCGGCCAAAACTCATCAATAGCGATTTGATTAATCATTAATATATTTTCAAAACCAATTCCTCTAGCAAACCCTTGATATGCTAAACTACTATCAATAAAACGATCACACAGGACGATCTTGCCTTCTTCTAGAGCTGGGACGATCTTCTCTACTAAATGCTGGCGTCTCGCAGCAGCATACAGCAATGCTTCCGTTCTTCCGTCCATTTCTGTGTGTTTTTCATTCAGTATTACCGAGCGGATTTCCTCAGAGATTTTAATCCCACCTGGTTCCCTCGTCATGACAACATCATAGCCTTTTTCTACTAAATAGTCATATATTTTTGTTAAAGCGGAAGTTTTCCCAGCTCCTTCTCCACCCTCTGCTGTAATAAATAAACCCTTTCTCATCCTTCTTCCTCTTTTCTCTCATCTATAATAAAAACTTTAACTCCCGTTTCTTTTATGTTCGTATGACCTTGAAAGCGGGTTTCTGCATCTAGAAGCTTTAAAATAGTTTCAACCTTTTCTTCAGTTATAGTTTCCCCCGGTATCAACATCGGAACACCTGGTGGATAAGGAATAATCGGTTCCGCAATTAGATGACCTGCAGACTCCTCTATACGTACCATTTTCGTAGCATAACTGTTCATTGCTGCTTGTGTTAGTTTTACTGATGATAGTTTAGGAAAACCTACCGTTTTATAACTCAATATTCTTTCTTTAACCTTGTATGGCTTTAAGACACCTTTAAGAATTGACACAATAAATTCCATGTCTTTAAAAGGGGAAAGGGGTAATACAAGAAGTAAAAATTCCTCGTTTGCTAACTCTACATATATATCCTTTTCCTCTAATAAACGTTGCATTTCTATACCGGTTAATTCACAGTTGGTTCTTAATGTGATTTTGAGAGGATCTATTGTCAAAAGAGCATTTTCCTTCAACTCAACAACAGTGACTTGAGGAATTTCTTTCAACTCATTTTTAAACTGGTTACTGCTTTTTACTATCGTAGACACTTCATCCTGATTTAGATTTGCTACATAATGTCTGGCTAAATCTAAAGAGGCCATTATCGGATAGGAGGGACTACTCGATTGTAGAACTTGCAGATAGTACGTTATTTTTTTATTAGATATTAATGCGCTGTTAAAATGTAAGAAAGAGCCCATCGTCATCGCCGGTAACGTCTTATGTGCCGATTGAACGACAACATCAGCACCTTGGGTGAGCGCTGATACTGGTAGACCTTCTCCAAATCCAAAGTGGGCGCCATGTGCTTCATCGACAAGTACTGGAATATTATATTGATGAACGGTTGTAATGATTTCATTTAAATTCCTCGTTATCCCGTAATAACTCGGATTTGTTAAAAAAAGTGCTTTTGCCTCCGGATAAGTTTGAATAGCTTTGATAACCGTTTCCAAGCTAACACCTGATGATAAGCCGGTACCTTCATTGTAATCCGGTGTTAAATAAATGGGTGTTGCTTGTGCTAATTGTATGCCATTCATTACTGACTTGTGACTGTCTCTTTGAACGAGAATTATATCATCTTTTCTACAAACAGAAAGGATCATTGCTAAATTCCCAACAGTTGAGCCACCCACTAAAAAATAAGATGATGCTGCACCGTATGCATCTGCTAATAAGTGTTGGGCTTCTTTTATAACGGTTTGCGCATCATGAAGATCATCCAATTCAGTGAGTTCCGTCGCATCGAGTTTAAGTATAGATGCAAATGAGTCCCTAGCAAATGCAGGGTAGACACTTCCCCATTTATGGCCGGGAACGTGAAATGAATGAGGCTTTTTATTAAGGTGGTCCATCAGCTTTGAAAAAAGTGGTGTCATTTGTTGATTTGTCATATGGCATTCCTTTGTAACATATTTGGTTTCTATTATAAAGCATTTCGTAAAAACATGCTTGTCACACTGTACATAAAAGTGTTTTAGTTCAATAAATACTAAAGGCTGACTCATACGTGTCTCATCTTCTCAATCGCATACGATAATGACCGCCTCTTCTGGCACTTCACTTCGCATATAAGATGTGTGACACAATACTTGAGTCAGCCTCTATTAATTAATCGTTGGTATCTTTATCTTTTTCATCTTCTTTAAGTAGTAATGATAGAACAAGTCATCTGGATCTGTAAGCACAATTTGCCTTTCACAATCTTCACAAATAAATTTTTCAACCAAATAAATTCCTTCATTTTTCTCCTGATCACATACCACACATTGCTTGTGACCTGCATTCGTTACCTCTAAGTTATCGATAACAATCACCCCCATTATGAATTAATGGACAAGTTGATCGAAAACTATACATTTTTTAAAATATTCTTTTACTTTTGTGAGCAAATACCTAGACTATTCTTTACTATATGTTCCCCTTTTAAGCAATGTGTCTGTCTTAATGCTGAAAGTGCGATTTTTTATGAAGCTGCACGCCTCTGAATAAGTACCATTTTCAATATATCAGCGTAACTTACGATATATCGGCGCAACTCCATGATATATCGGCAAAACACTTTTTTAGTCATTTTAAACACGAAAAAAGCACAACGAATTCGTTGTGCTTGGCGCCTAGCGACGTCCCTCTTAACCTTTCTTTACTACGGGAACGTGATGATCGATGAGGGATCCTCGCTGCCGAAGAGTAAAGACTAACCTGTAGATTAGGTTTGACTTATGGTTCGCTACAATTTTTTCATCATAGAAGTGATGAGTTTTGTAGGTTTTTGTCGAGAAATCGGTAAAGTAAAAAAGTTGAATGGAAAATCGGCAAAGTTGAAAATAAACTGAGCAAAGTTGAAAATAAATTGACTAAAGTTAAAAAAAAATTGACCGAAGTTGAAAATAAATGCATAAAGTTGTTAAAATCAAGCCAGTCTAGCTCAAAACAACCTTTAAAAATTAAAGAATTATATAGATGTAGCTTAAATAAAAAAGCACAATCCAATTGGATTGTGCTTTTTGCCTAGCGACGTCCTACTCTCACAGGGGAAAGCCCCCAACTACCATCGGCGCTGAAGAGCTTAACTTCCGTGTTCGGCATGGGAACGGGTGTGACCTCTTCGCTATCGCCACTAGACTTTTAAAATTGTGATAAGCTTCGTATTTCTTCGTTGACTGCGCTCACTGCGTTGCTCATGTACCCTTTAAACGTACATTCCGCTACTCGTGAACTTGTCGCCTCGAACTACTCGCTTCAAACAATTTTATAGGATTTTAATAAATCCTTATTTAATTGAGAGTGGTTCTCTCAAAACTGGATAATGGCTAGATGAATTCAACGCTTTATTATTTGGATAAGTCCTCGACCGATTAGTATCTCTCAGCTCCACGTGTCACCACGCTTCCACCCGAGACCTATCAACCTCATCATCTCTAAGGGGTCTTACTTACTTAACGTAATGGGAAATCTCATC
>NZ_JBLWFS010000023.1:0-64097 GCF_048323755.1 Alkalihalobacterium sp. APHAB7 | reverse complement strand
GAGCAAGCTCTTATGAAGTCCGCTCGACTTGCATGTATTAGGCACGCCGCCAGCGTTCGTCCTGAGCCAGGATCAAACTCTCCATAAAAGTGTTTGATATAGCTCACTGTCACAAACGTGACGTTTTAAAACATTGACGAGATATCATGTATCTCATTTATTTCGCTTGGCTTTTTGTTCAGTTTTCAAAGAACTTTTTTGTTGCCACCTCAATGGCGACTTTTAAATCATAACACGATGCATCCTTGAAGTCAAACACTTTTTTCAAAAGATGAAATCGAAGTAATTCGTTGCATCAGTGCGTAAGGAATACTATAGCATGTCCATTTTTATTCGTCAACAATTACTAAAACTTTTTTTCTACCCCGTGTTACTTTATTAAATTTGGTAAAGAACCCACGAGGTAGCTACAATTTTTAATTAAGATGTTTATACTGTGGTGTTCTTATATATTTTGTACATTCTTTAGGTGATGCCACTCGGCGGTAGATTCCAAAAATGATTTGATACTTCTCTTCCATCGCTTTTTTTACGACGTTATCTATTCTTGGATCTGTTAAATCAAGAAGTAACTCTTCCATCTCTCTCTTTAGTAAATATTCTACTTCTTGCACTTCTTTCATGTTTAGTAAAAACCCAAGCATTTTTTTCCACCTCTGCCAATTAGTATAGGACTGTTTTAAAATTGTTTTCTAAAATCAGGAATTTTATTCATATCTTGTCCCTGAATGCATAGAGTTATTTTAGAGTAATTGGACAGGGAGGGGTTTGATGAAGTTCTTTTTCGTGTTAAACGGAAAGAAGTTAAAGCAATTATCCATTATTATTGTTGCTGCCTTTTTTACTGCTGGCATCCTATTTGTAGAAAGAAATGAAATCATGGTCTTTTCGACCTCAGATGGACCTCAAGCTTTTTATAAAGCAAAGACAGGTGAGAAAGTATTGTCCTTATCTTTTAATATCAGTTGGGGCGATCAACGAGCTATACCCATTCTTGATATATTAAAAGATAAAAATATCCAAGCTACATTTTTCCTTTCCGGATCCTGGGCTGAGCGTCATCCTGATATCGTCGAACGTATTGTCGAAGATGGTCATGAAATAGGAAATCATGGTTACCAATACGAAAAATATCCGTCGTGGGATGACGAGAAAATTAAAAAAGATATTCGTCGCGGCGGTCAAGTCTTAAGTGAGCTTACAAGCAAAAAGCCTGCCTTACTACGACCACCACACGGTCAGTTTGATAAGAGAGTCTTAACAATAGCCGATAAGCTTGATTATTCCATTGCCCATTGGAGTGTTAATTCTTATGATTGGCAAAACCCCGGAGTCGATAAGATTGTCGAACAAACATTAGATGCAACAGGAAAGGGAGATGTAATTCTTCTCCATGCATCTGACTCCGCCAAACAAACCCATAAAGCCTTACCTGTCATTATTGACCGTTTAAAGGGGAAAGGTTATACGTTTGTAACTGTAAGTGAATTAATAGCAAGTACAACTACTAAAAGTGAAGAAATAAAATAAAATAAAAAAGAAACAGTCCGGTTAAAGTAAAATGTACCCGACTGTTTCTTTTTTTCTATTTAGCTTGATTCCCGGTTAAACGATGTAATATTAACAATTGCCATGTATTCGCTGCTAGTAACGGTGCAAAGTAAATCCATAACCATTTAGGATCATTAACAGTTAACGCAGGAACCCATTCAATTGTTGTAACTACGACAATAAAAAATAACGCTGGAATAAATGCCCCTTGATTTGTATCTTTAGCTTTCAAATAAGCAACAATAAGACCGTATATGAGAAGTAGTACTGGCATTAAAACATAATGAAATACCGTTTCACCTTCTTGTACAAATGCAAGGTAACGAAGATATATTAAATCAAAAATTACAAAAGCAATTACGACAACTTGAACTTTGTTCCATAGCTTTGCTGTTTTAAATAAACCTAATCCTAGTCGATGAACGGTTAAATAAGCAAAGAACCCCATTTGACTGATTATACTAAAGGCAGCACTTATTCCTAACAACCAGATTAAACCAAAGAGAAAATTCATTGCCCCTTCTGCTGTATACACCGACCATTCAAGGGCAAGTCCTACTATTGCACCACTAATACTTCCTATTAATAGTGATGTAAAAAACAAATAAACAACTTTACGGCTATTCACGATGAACGCTCCTCCATCTTCTATTCTGCTTTATTGATTGTACCAATGACATTGTAAAAAATCTAGGTTATCCCTTTAAGATATGCATAAAATTTGTAGAAATATTGCATATTAATGACAAAATGATCGAAAGGAAGAGATTTATGGGGCGATTTTACAAACTCATCCTTATTCCTGCATTTTTTGTATTAATCGTTTCAGGGTGTGCACCAGCTGAAGGCAATAGTCAAGCTGCTCAGCCTGATTACGAAAGTACAAAAAAAATGATGGTCGATATGTTACAGACCGAGGAAGGAAAAAAGGCCATATCAGAAGCGATAACTGATGAAGAAGTTCAACAGAACCTTATTATGGAACAAGCTTTTGTTAAAGAAACGATTCAACAAACGTTAACTTCTGAAGAAGCAAGAGCATTCTGGGAAGATACGATGCAAGATCCTGAATTTGCCCAAGCATTAGCTGAAAGTTTAAAGAAAGAAACGGAAGAGATGCTTAAAAGTTTAATGAAAGACCCGGAATATCAAGCTATGATGATGGATATTCTTAAGGATCCAGAAATGGAAAAAGCAGCATTGGATTTAATGAGAACAAAAGAATACAGACAACAAGTGATGACAGTTATGGCTGAAGCTTTTGAAAGTCCATTCTTTGTTGCCAAGGTTAATCAAATTTTAGGTAAAGTGACAGCAGAACAATTACAAAAAGAAGCTGAACAGCAAGAAAAGCAAGAGGAAGAAGATGAAAGCGGCGAGGAAGGCTCCTAACCTGAAAATCGCTTTTTTGTAGCAATAGCGCTAGTTCCAGCGAAGTATCTTAAAGAAAAAGCAGTCCCAAAATAAGGGACTGCTTTTCTTATTGGTTACTTATGTTAATTTCTAAACGACATTTATTATCTTTCTACTTTATCAATCACACGATTGGCAATATCAGTGTAGATCTTTCCAATCGGATGGTTTTCGTCGTAGATGGACGGTGCAAAATCATCTTTATTAATCTCTGGTTGTCCTAGCGGGATTTGTCCTAATACTTCCGTCTTTAACTCTTCAGCTAAACGTTCCCCGCCGCCAGTACCAAATACATACTCTTTCTCACCTGTTACTTTACTTTCAAAGTATGCCATATTTTCAACTACACCGATAATTTCATGATTTGTTTTAATCGCCATTGCTCCAGCACGCGCCGCAACGAATGCAGCTGTAGCATGAGGTGTGGTAACGATAATTTCTTTTGAAAGTGGAAGCATCGTATGGACATCTAGAGCAACATCTCCTGTACCCGGCGGTAAGTCTAAAATTAAGTAATCAAGCTCACCCCACTCTACTTCACTAAAGAAATTATTAAGCATTTTTCCTAACATCGGCCCTCTCCAAATCACTGGAGCGTTATCTTCAACGAAGAAGCCCATAGAAATCACTTTAACCCCAAATCGTTCAACAGGGTAAATACGTTCTGCAATAACCTTAGGACGTTCCTCTACTCCCATCATGTCTGGAACACTAAAGCCGTAAATATCAGCATCGATAATCCCAACTTTTTTTCCTAGTCGAGCTAAAGTGGTTGCTAAGTTAACTGAAACCGTTGACTTCCCAACCCCACCTTTACCACTAGTTACCGCGATAAAAGTTGTGTTTTTAGATGTAAGCAGAGATGGAGCTTGTTTTTGTTCAACTCCACCGCGTTGTTGTAATTCTTGTTCTGTTAAGTTTTCAAAGCGAAGCCCTACTGATTCTGCTCCAGCTGATTTTAATACATTGACCATTTGTTGTTGAAGTTGCATCTGTTCAGCTGTTCCTGTTTTAGCGATGGCAATTTTTAAGCTTACATGATCATCCTTAATTTTAATTTCACGAATTGCATCGACTTCAACAATGGACTTATTTAAAAAAGGATCCACCACTGTTTTTAATGCACTTAATACTTTATCTTCTGTTAACAACGAGTACACCATCCTTTTTATGTAGATATGTTTAGTATAGCATAACTCGCATGAGGAATACGTTGATTACGCATACGCAAATTAGGAAGCTGGTACAGGTTCTTCTGAATAATATCTGAGTATTCCTTGGTATATTGAAGCAGCAACCTTCTGTTGATATTTTTCTTTCTCCAGTAACTTTGCTTCTTCTGGGTTAGAAAGGAAACCTACCTCGACAAGAACACCTGGAATTTGTGCTTGCTTAATGAGGTACACATTACCAATTGGCTTTGCGACTCGATGTGTATTCTCTAAATTTCTGCGAATTTCATCTTGAACAAATTTTGCAATATATTCATTTTCTTCTACTGTTCGATTGTAGAACGTTTGTGCGCCTTTCCATTTCGGCGATGGTATTGCGTTCAAATGAATACTGACAAACATATCTCCATCCGAACCATTAATTAATTCTACTCTACGTTTTAAATCCTGGACTTTACGGTGACGTATCTTTTTTATATCTGAATCTGCTAGGTCTCTATCTTCTTCTCGAGTCATTAAAACAAGTGCGCCCGCTTCTTGTAAATAATCTCTAAGATCGAGTGCAATTTCTAAGGTCACATCTTTTTCAAGTAAGCCGCTTTTGGATACTGCCCCGCCATCTGGTCCGCCATGTCCTGGGTCAAGTATGATTACCTTTCCAGACAAGGGGAGTTGCCAAGTTGACCATGAGTCATCACTAATAAATTGGTATTGCACAATAAAAAGTAACCCAACAACCGCTAGAGCGAATCCGCCCCCTTTAATCCACTTTTTCATTCCCTGTCCCTCCTACGTCCTCTTCCCTTTATTTATATTGGGACAAGGAGGAAAATATGAACAGAAACTTATATAGATTAATGAAGACGCATTCGATAACGTTTTGTTCCTTCTGTAAATCCTTTTTCCCACCACTTTTCTACAAATTGCTCTACTGCCAAATATAACGAATCTAATCCAATATCTCGATAGGTGTACCAAGCTTCAAGTATATAAAATAATTGTGTATAAATATCTTTTAGTTCATCTTCACAACGAAACCTTACATCTCGTAACAATTCACCGTAATACCCAAATCGACTAAATTCAGCCCCAATTAAAAATGAATCAATTGCTGCATCAATAATTGGATCAATTAAAAACGGCTCATATTGGAAATGGAACGGAAACAAAGGTTCAAAATGCTGCTGGGCATCTTTCTTAAGATCGTTTAACGATAATTGTCTTAATACTTTACGCTCAAACTTCCACCGCTTCTCACGCTGTTTTTCTGAGAATGTTGTGATTACTGTCATTAGAACCTCTCCTCAATACCTTTTTCATTAGTATCAAGAACTTCAATAATCCTCATGCGATGGAAATACCGTTGAATTTATCCAATTTGGTGACAAGACTGTTTTCGCAAGCCTTCAAGCAGAGCATGCAGGGCAAAGCATCCGCTTGGCTTACGGTCCAATAGCAAGGAGCTATTGACAATCCCTTATTTTTATTTTCTTTTATGAGTCAAATAGGCTGCTCTAACAGCGATTACCACTAAGATTATAATAAAAATCCAATACAGATAACTGAAAACTGTTTGTACATGAGCATTTTCGTTATCAGTTACCGGAGCTTCATGATTGTCTAATCCCTCTCTACTTTCCACTAAAATAACGGTCCCACCATCACTTCGACTTGGAAGTTGAACTGTTACTTCATTTCCGAAGACTTCATACACTTCATTTGAATATAAGTCCATAACGTTACCTTCAAAAGGTGCTTCAAATGAAATCTCACTCACTTCATCATTAGTGTTTAGGCCAACTAAAATAGACCGGTCATCATATGATCGTTCAAAAATGATAAAGCCTTCTTCATCACTTCCTGCTACTTGCGCCCGCGTACCTTTAGAAAATACTTCCGAATGATCTTTTCGAATATTTAATAGTTTTTTATAGTGAGCCAGTACTTCATTATCCTCTAGACCTTCCCAAGCCATATCATAGCGGTTGTCATAGTATGGGTAGTTATCTAAACCTGATAAGCCAAGTTCCTCACCGTAATAAATAACGGGTTGACCTTTTGCTGTAATTTGTAATGCTGCTCCGACCTTCAATTTGCCAATATCATGACGAACCAACTCTAAAAATCCAGCTTCATCATGACTTCCTAAAAATTGACCTAACGTTGCTGCATTACTTAACTGTGCATTTCTAACCTCTAAATTTTGTTGAACATTTTCTAATTGTCCGTTCGCAAAATTACGTGCCTCGTTTTTAAAATCAAAATCGAGTAATGAGTCCATCATTCCGGTATTAAGATACCCGTGGTCATCGTTAGGACCTGCTCCCCAAGACTCTCCAATTAATTTAAATTCAGGCATAATCCTCGTCAATTCATTTTTGAATGCCAGCCAAGTCGTATCTTCAACGTGCTTCACTGTATCAACGCGGAAGTAGTCGATGGTATTTCCATTAGGCGTTCTTGATTTTTCAATCCAATCAACTTGCCATTGGATAACTTGTTCGCGAACTGTAGGATCCTCAGTTAAGAAATCTGGTAAACCTGCTAGTTCACCTCGAACCGTACCTGTTCCACCATCACGAAGCATTCCTGCAAAACGATCTCTTTCTTCAGCTGTCGGGAAGAAAGGAATTTCATCTTCATAAACGGCATCAGCTTCTTTTAAGCCATAGCCTGTATGATTTAAAACGACATCAATCATAATTTTCATTCCGCGATCATGTGCTTCGTCAATTAATTCATGGAAATCGTCCATTGTTCCAAAGTGAGGGTTTAATTCTTCAAAATGACTTGCCCAATACCCGTGGTACCCATAATAAGGTGTATCTGGATGCTCATGTCGAACATCATACTTGATATTTTCTACGATTGGGCTAATCCAAATTGTGTTAATACCTAAATCATATAAATAGTCCAACCTGCTTGTTATTCCTTTAAAGTCTCCCCCTTGATAAGTCCCTCGTTGTTCAGTATTATAACCAATACCATATGGATCATTATTGGATGGATCTCCATCGAAAAAGCGATCCGTTAATAAAAAATAAATTCTAGCTTCATCCCAATCAAAATCTGCTTCACCAGTAAACGTCCTAGCAGCGACTTCAATATTTACTTCACCTGTATGTCGGTTCCCATATTGGTCAACGACAACAACCGGCAGCGATTTAACACCTGCGGTTATAGAGCGATCAATAGCGATCGAAACTTCTCTTAGATCGACATCAACAGCAACTTTTTCTCTTCCACCTACTTCGCTTAAATCAACATAGATTTCACGCAGTGTTAATTCTTCTTTACTCTCAATCGATAAAGTTAACACAGCATTCTGATTATAGTTAATGACTTCTGGATATGTTGACCCTTCTATTTCTAATTCAACTTCAACGACGTTCGTTTCTCCATTAGAAGACGATGTATCTATATCCGTTTCAGTCCCACTCACCGTTTCAAACGGTATTTCCCCACTCGTTACAAAAACTTTTGTAATCTGATCATTTTTATTTACATCAATAAATCGATCCTGTTCAACATCCTTTGTTGCAGTATCCCAATCATCTGTATCACGGAGAACAAATCCAACACGTTCTGTATAAGGACCTATCGTAATCGTAGCAATAGCTTTGCCATCTTCATATTCAGTAAAATCGATTTGATCATCTTTATATTCGGTATCCCAAACCCAGATGTTCCAACCCTCGTACTGTCCATCTTCTCTTTCATAAATAAAATAAATCTGGCGCTCCCCAGTATTATTCGTATTCTCTAAAGCACTTTCAAAGCTAGAATTAAATAAATGAGTTACATTATTTGTAGAGCCCGTCACTCTTTTTTCAGCTAGTACTAATGTAGAAGGCAAATAACTCGTAAACATACTCAAAACAAATATACATAATACAAAAATAGCCACATTCTTTTGGAAAAGTTTTTTCCCCATGTCGTCTACTCCTTTTGATTTAGATTAAAGTTATGAAAACGATTGCATAAATTACTATAAAATAAATCAGAAATCCAATATTTCCAATTAAACTCTAAGCGCAAACGCTATTCTTAATTATTCTACTGCCCTTACACTACTATAAAATTTTAAGTTTATCAATCGAATTTCACATCCTTAACAAACACTTTCATCCAATAGTGTCAAAAAAGATCCATGACTCCACCTGACATTGCTTCAATTGCATTTTTAATTAGGATAATCTTACTTTTTAATTAATCATTTATTAAATTATCTAGCTATAACTAGCCTAAAAGCGGAACCATAATCACAATCTAAAAGCACCTGAATTCGTCCAGGTGCTTTTAAAAGTTATATCTTATATTTCTAGCCCTGTAAGACCTATTTAAAATCACTCCAAGTCCCGTAAGATGGTTCAACTAAAGAAGTATTCAACCATACAGGCGAAAGATTGTTCGTTTGCTGTCGTTGACTACCGATTCTTGTAGCTATTCGTGCCAGTTGGATTGCTCTCCTAGCATCAATTCTGCCATAACGAATTGTTCCTCCTGAAACCGGTAGGATGGAAGCTCGCTGAATGATCGATCTAATGTCTCCATTACTTAACCCTGGATTCGTTGCCTTAATTAGTCCTGCTAGACCACTGATAAAAGAAGCAGCTTGTGATGTCCCTGATGCCACCTTATACCCCATCAAATCTCCTGACACCACAGGAAAGGTTGAGAGAATATCTTGACCCGGTGCAGCTACTTCAACCCATGAGCCATAGTTGGAGAATGGCGCAAGCTCGTTCCTCTGATTTGTAGCGGCTACGGCAAGAACTTGATTAAATGCTGCTGGATATTGAGCCATTTTTGAGGCGTTATTGCCTGCTGCTCCAACTAGTAATATGCCTTTTTGATGTGCATAATTGATCGCACTTCTCAGCGTATCGTTGCTCTCCGCTGCGCCAAAACTCATGTTAATGATATCGGCTCCTTGATTGGCAGCGTAAATAATCCCCTGGGCAACATTGCTGTGCGTCCCGCTACCTGTATCTCCTAAAACTTTTATATTCATAATACTGGATGAATTATAGCTCATCCCTGCAATTCCACTTCCGTTGTTCGTTGAGGCTGCAGCAATCCCTGCTATATGAGTTCCATGCCCATGAACATCATCTGCTGTTGAGGAGTTAGAGAAATTCGCATTATGAATCACCTTCCTCCTCAAGTCTGGATGGTTCCGGTTTACACCGGTATCAATGATGGCAATCCTTGCTGAGATAGGAGAAACACGTGCCAGCTCCCACGCTCCTTGTGCGTTAACATTTGTTAGACCCCATTGCTTTTCCAATAACGGGTCATTCGTTGTTATAGCTGAACTCTCAACTTGTTCTAACGAAGAATGCTCTGTCTGACTTGTAATCGGTTCAACTTGTATCCGGTGGTCCTCCTCCACAAACCGGACAGCTGTGGATGAAGCATATTTCGAAACACAGGATGTCAGCTCGTTGTTTGGTATCGTGACAACATGTATACCCAATTCTTTAATCTCATTAATTAGTTTCACGTTCATCTCTTTGTGCATCTTCAAACAACTAGACCTTCTTATTCCAGGCTTAAAGCATACTATGAGCTGCTTCATTGTACCCATGCATATCATCTCCTCTTTTGAAAAACTAATATTAATTTATTCAAACAAGGAAATGTACGAAGCGGTAGCTGTACTAGGAAGCTAAAAATATCAAAGTAAAAATAAATACTAAAAAAGACCCCCAAGCATAAATGCTTGAGAGCCTTGAAACGTAGATATATTAACGTTTTGAGAACTGAGGTGCACGACGTGCTGCTTTAAGACCGTATTTTTTACGTTCTTTCATACGTGCATCACGAGTTAAGAATCCAGCAGCTTTTAATGGCGCACGGTATTCTGGATCTACTTCTAGAAGCGCACGAGAAACTCCGTGACGGATTGCTCCCGCTTGTCCAGTATATCCACCACCAGTAACGTTAACAACAACATCGTATTGTCCAACTGCTCCTGTTTCTTGTAATGGTTGCTCAATAATTAGTTTTAATACTTCTTTGTTACCGAAGTATTCATTGAATTCACGATTATTAATAACGATACGACCGTCGCCTGGCACTAAACGAACACGTGCAACAGAGTGCTTACGGCGACCTGTACCATAATATTGTACTTGTGCCAAAGTAATACCCTCCCTATTAATTAACCACGAAGCTCATAAGCTTCTGGTTTTTGTGCTTGGTGCTTATGTTCGCTACCAGCGTAAACGTGTAATTTCATTCCTTGTTTACGTCCAAGTGTGTTCTTTGGAAGCATGCCTTTGATAGCAAGCTCTAACATACGCTCTGGCTTGTTTTGAAGCATTTCGCCAGCAGTCGTCTGCTTAAGTCCACCTGGATGATTTGTGTGACGGTAGTAAATTTTGTCTTGTAGTTTATTCCCTGTAAGAACGATTTTAGATGCATTGATGATGATTACGTGATCACCTGTATCTACATTCGGTGTAAAAATTGGTTTATGTTTACCACGAAGGATAGAGGCAACTTCACTTGAAAGACGACCTAATGTTTGGCCTTCTGCATCAACAACATACCATTTACGTTCAACTTCATTTGGCTTTGCCATAAATGTTGTACGCATGATTTTCCCTCCTATTTAAAGCTTTCATAATTTTAGTTTCATTTTTATGGTAATTGCATTGTCTATAATAACAAGCCTAAACAACCCGGGGCTAGTGGGTTTCATTTAGAAATACCATCTAACATCTTATAATATATAATAGCTAATGTCAACTACTTGTTACACGGGGATGAGTTGTTTTGTAAATTTATTTTCCTATTTCTTTTATTTACAGATATTCAATAACTCATACCTACTCATTGATAATCTACTTTCCATAAGTATAATCCGTGTCCTGGTGCTGTTTTACCAGCTGCCGTCCGATCTTTTGCTAGAATGAGATCGTTCATTTCATGAACTTCGCGCTTTCCCGTCCCTACCTCCAATAAAGTCCCGACAATAATCCGCACCATGTTATAAAGAAAGCCATTCCCGATAATGCTAATAATCAATTCGTCGTCTTGTTTTATAATATCAAGTTCATAAATGGTCCGAACTTTATCAACAACAGGAGAGCCAGCCGAACAAAAAGACGTGAAATCATGTGTTCCTAATAGAACTTGAGCAGCTTCTTTCATCTTTTGAACATTAAGCTCCTGTGGAAAATGATACGTATAATTTCGACGAAAAACATCCGGTACCTCACGACTTAACACACGGTAACGATATTCTTTTCGTATGACATGAAACCGCGCATGAAAATCAGCATCTACTTCAGCTACTTCATGGACCACAATATCATTTGGTAGATTGGCAGAAAGAGCTCGTCCCCACTTCTCTGCTGGAATATTGAGCGGTGTATCAAAGTGAATGACTTGTCCAACGGCGTGAACAGTTGCATCTGTCCTTCCAGAACCGTACACTTGAATGATTTCATTCTTATGAATTTTTTTGAGAGCTTTCTTTAACTCCCCTTGTACTGTCCTCGCTTGGGGTTGAATTTGAAACCCAGAAAACATCGTACCATCATACGAAATAATACATTTATACCGTCGCATGGACTCACCTCACCTTATGCTCTTAAGAAGAATAATCCCACACCAAAACAAATGACTACGATAACCATACTTGTGTCACGCAAGGACCAGCAGAGCTGCCGGATCTTTGTGCGTCCTTCACCGCCGCGATAGCCTCTTGCTTCCATCGCTAAAGCTAAATCTTCAGCACGTTTAAACGAACTAATAAACAGTGGAATAAGAAGGGGGATAAAAGCTTTCATCCGATCTTTAAGCGGACCGCTTGTAAAGTCAACACCACGAGCCATCTGTGCTTTTGCAATTTTCTCCGTCTCTTGTAAAAGCGTTGGAATAAATCGAAGAGAAATCGACATCATTAATGCTAATTCATGTGCGGGCAAGCCAAAGCGCTTAAATGGCGATAATATACTTTCTAGACCATCTGTTAAATCCATCGGTTTTGTCGTTAACGTTAGAAGTGAGGTAAAGATGACTAAAACAAGAAGTCGTATGGAAATAAAAACACCTTGTGTAATCCCAGACTCATAAATTTTGATCGGTCCCCAGTCAAAAACAAGTGAACCTTCTTTATTTAATAATAAATGGATAATGAGCGTAATAAGAACGAGTAATAGAATAGGTTTTAAACCTTTGTATATAAAACGAATAGGGACTTTTGATATAAGAATGGTAGCCAAACAAAAGCTTACGATTACCACATAAGACTCCCAGCTGTTCGCAAAGAAAACGATGATGACAAGTAAAAAAACAGCTAATAACTTTGCTCGTGGATCCAGACGATGCAAAATTGAATTGGCTTCTACATACTGACCTATTAAAATGTGTTGAAACATAGTGTCACCTTTTTTCAAGCATATACTGCTTAATAAATTGCGCGACTTGATCAACGGTAAACAAGTCACGAGGCATCGGTTGTTGAAAAACTTCTTCCAATTTACTCATAAAAGCTAATGTTTCTGGGACATCTAAACCAATTTCTTGAAGTTGATTATGATTTGAAAACACTTGATCAGGGCGACCTTTGGTGACAACTTCTCCTTGATTCATCACAATGATCTGATCGGCAAACAACGCTGCATCTTCCATATGATGCGTTACGAGTACCGTTGTGAGCTGATTTTCTTGGTGTAAACGATAAAACATATCCATAATTTCACGTCGACCTCTTGGGTCTAAACCAGCTGTAGGCTCATCTAATACAAGCACTTTAGGCTCTAAAGCAAGGACACCCGCAATCGCTACCCGGCGCTTTTGCCCACCGCTTAATTCAAAAGGAGAGCGCTGTAGAAGCTCTTCAGACAAACCAACAAGTGGCATAAGCATTTTCGCTCGCTGTTTGGCTACTCTTTCAGGTACACCAAAATTCAAAGGCCCAAAGATAATATCTTTTTCGACCGTTTCTTCAAACAATTGATGTTCAGGATATTGAAAAACAAGCCCAACATTTTTTCGAAGCGTCTTTAAGTCCTTTGGCTTTTGATTTGCATTGATCTCAGTATTTCCGATCTTAATTCGCCCTTGCGTTGGTCGAAGTAGACCATTTAAATGTTGAATTATCGTCGACTTCCCTGACCCCGTGTGACCGATAATCGCAGTATAAGAGCCTGTTGGAACTTGAAATGACACTTGTTTAAGAACTTCCTTTACAAAGGGGGTTCCTTGCATATACGTATGTCCTAACTGTTCAACTTTAATTTCCATAGTTCCTCCACTAGATCATCGATGGACAATGTCACTTGATTTAAGTTGATGCCCTCCTTCAATAACTGCCGCTGCAGTTTGACTGAGAATGGGACATCGAGGCTTTGATCAATCAGAAATTCTTCATCCGTTAATATTTCGTCAGGAGTACCGTCACGAACAATCTCTCCTTGATTCATGACAAGGATACGATCTGCTAGAGAAGCTTCTTCAATATCATGTGTAATCGAAATAACCGTCATATTCTCTGTTTCTCTTAAATGTAAAACAGTTTGTATGACTTCTTTTCTACCTTGAGGATCTAACATGGATGTCGACTCATCTAAAACGATTACAGAAGGCTGAATCGCTATAATACCGGCAATGGCTAATCTTTGTTTCTGCCCCCCGGAAAGTCGATGCGGCTCCTCCGATAATAGATAAGCAATCCCGACCTTTTCAGCACTATCGTAGATCCTATCTTCCATTTCTACCGTAGGTACGCCATTATTTTCAAGGCCAAAAGCAATATCATCTTTGACTGTCGTTCCTACTAACTGATTTTCAGGGTTTTGAAAAACGAGTCCGACATACTTACGAATATCCCACATCTTATCTTCGTTTCTCGTATCCATCCCATTTATGAATACTTCTCCCTCTTGAGGAATAAGTAAGCCATTGAAAAAACGAGACAGTGTTGACTTGCCTGATCCATTATGGCCAATGATGGCAACCCAATCTCCCTTTTTTACAGTTAATGATATTTTTTTTAATACTTTTTCACCATCAGCATCATACTTATAGGTAAGGTCCTTAATCTTGATTGGATCGACCATGATCATCACCCTAACGTTCTCTCTATATAAAAAAAGGGCTGTGAGTGAGAGCAATTAGCTCACAACCTGTCACGCCCTTTGTCGTCAAATATATATGATGTATCAGAAATTAAACTAGCTCAATAATTGCCATTGGTGCACCATCACCACGGCGAGGACCTACTTTAAGGATACGAGTGTATCCACCTTGACGCTCTTCATAACGAGGAGCGATATCAGCGAAAAGCTTTTGAATTGCATCTTCACCTGACTCTTCATTAGCTACTTCACGACGTACGAAAGATGCTACTTGACGACGTGCGTGAAGGTCACCACGTTTACCAAGAGTGATCATCTTTTCAATGATAGGGCGAAGTTCCTTAGCTTTTGCTTCAGTAGTTTCAATTCTCTCGTTGATAATTAAATCTGTAACTAAATCACGGAATAATGCTTTACGACCAGCACTATCACGACCTAATTTTGCATATGCCATGTCTGTTTCCCTCCTTTGTAACGCTTATATGATTGCCTAAACAGGCACGACGATTTATGGTAAAACACAAGAAAAACAGAGAACAGCACAGTGCTAAGCTTTCCCTAGAACCTACTCTTCTTTACGAAGACCTAAGCCTAATTCAGCAAGCTTTTCTTGGACCTCTTCAAGAGATTTGCGTCCAAGATTACGTACTTTCATCATGTCTTCTTCTGTTTTGTGTGTTAATTCTTGAACGGTATTAATACCAGCACGCTTTAAGCAGTTGTAAGAACGAACAGAAAGATCAAGCTCTTCAATCGTCATTTCAAGCACTTTTTCTTTTTGATCCTCTTCTTTTTCAACCATAATTTCAGCATTTTGTGCTTGATCTGTAAGACCGACAAAAATGTTTAAGTGCTCAGTTAAGATCTTTGCACCTAACGATACTGCCTCTTCTGGACGAATGCTTCCATCAGTCCATACATCTAAGGTGAGTTTGTCATAGTTGGTAATTTGACCGACACGTGTATTTTCGACTTGATAATTCACTCGAGATACAGGTGTGTAGATTGAATCAATTGGGATAACTCCAATTGGTTGATCTTCAGACTTATTATCTTCAGCAAGAACATAACCACGTCCACGTTTAGCAGTTAAACGCATATGTAGTCTAGCACCTTTAGATAAAGTCGCAATATGAAGATCAGGGTTTAATACGTCTACATCACTATCATGTGTTAGGTCACCTGCTGTAATAACACCTTCACCTTGTGTATCAATTTCTAAAACCTTCTCTTCATCCGAGTAGATTTTAAGAGCAAGTTGTTTCAAGCTAAGAATGATAGTAGTCACATCTTCTACTACACCTTCGATAGTAGAGAATTCATGTAATACCCCATCAATCTGTACACTCGTTACAGCAGCTCCTGGTAAAGAGGATAAGAGGATACGACGTAAGGAGTTCCCTAAAGTTGTTCCATACCCACGTTCAAGTGGCTCAACTACGAACTTCCCGTATTTAGCATCTTCGCTAACTTCAATCGTTTCAATATTTGGCTTTTCTATTTCAATCATTCAACAAACCCTCCTTCAAAACGTCGAACTCCGGTTGACCCGTAAGGATTGCCTAACCGGCTTCCCCATTAGGCAGTTCCCATACGCATTACCATAGTTAATAAAAGCAAGAACCGTTTCCTAGGGAAAATCTCGTCTTAACCATTATTAACACTTTTAGGAAATCTATACAAGAAATTGGATTTCTTTTATTAAACTCTACGACGTTTTGGTGGACGGCAACCATTATGAGGAACAGGCGTAACGTCACGGATCATGCTAACTTCTAATCCTACTGCTTGAAGAGAACGAATAGCTGCTTCACGACCTGCACCAGGACCTTTAACAGTTACTTCGAGCGTTTTCATGCCGTTTTCCATTGCTGTTTTACCAGCGGCTTCAGCAGCCATTTGTGCAGCAAATGGAGTAGATTTACGTGAACCTTTAAATCCTAGGTTTCCAGCACTAGCCCATGAAATTGCGTTTCCATGTACATCAGTAATCGTAACAATCGTATTGTTGAAAGTTGACTTAATGTGTGCTACACCACTTTCAACGTTTTTACGTTGACGACGTTTTGTACGTGTATTAGTCTTTTTAGCCATGTTTTAACCTAACCTCCTTTACTATTTCTTCTTATTAGCTACTGTACGACGTGGACCTTTACGCGTACGAGCATTGTTTTTCGTGTTTTGTCCGCGAACTGGTAGACCACGACGATGACGGATACCACGGTAGCAACCGATCTCGATCAGACGCTTAATGTTTAAAGAGATTTCACGACGAAGATCCCCTTCTACTCGATAAGCATCCATTACTTCACGAATTTTACCTAACTCATCTTCAGTTAAATCACGAACTCGTGTATCTTCTGATACGCCAGCTTTTTCTAGGATTTCAGATGAAAGTTTTCTTCCGATTCCATAGATGTATGTTAAGGACACTACTACTCGTTTGTCACGAGGAATGTCAACACCTGATATACGTGCCATGAATTACAGCACCTCCTTGTTATTAGCCTTGTTTTTGTTTATGCTTAGGGTTTTCACAAATTACCATAACTGTACCTTTTCTACGAATAACTTTACATTTTTCGCAGATCGGTTTGACTGATGGTCTGACCTTCATTATATTTACCTCCTTATATTACGGAGTGCTCGTATCAAGCTCTCATTTGAGCATAGTAAACTATATCTAAACCGACAAATACCTAAGGATTATTTATAACGATATGTGATTCGGCCACGCGTTAAATCATATGGAGATAATTCAACAGTCACTTTATCACCTGGTAAGATGCGGATAAAGTGCATACGAATTTTACCTGATACATGAGCCAATACTTTATGACCATTTTCTAACTCGACACGGAACATTGCATTTGGTAGTGGCTCAATTACGGTACCTTCAACTTCAATTACATCCTCTTTCGCCATGAATTTACTCTCCTTCCTTCAGTAAATGATATTGTTCTAAGAACTTTTGTATCGCAAACCGCAGCTTGGCATTGGTAACACGACCAGTTTCATTAATGCTAGTTTTCACTTCTTCTGAGATGTAATCTATGACTTTTAGGTGTTGGACATTCTTTTTTTTTGCTTTATCGTATTTGCGATAATCACCATCAGCAATCAGTACATAGCGATGATCTATTATACCAACTACTACACAAAACCGTTCCCGATCACGACCTCTTATTACTTCAACGATCTGACCAATAACTGGTAGCGATTCAGGATCATTCATCTTCCATCACCTTCATAATTACACTTTTGTCAGTATTTCATACCCAGTTTCTGTGATAGCAATCGTATGCTCAAAGTGTGCACAGTTTTTTCTATCGGTAGTTACTACAGTCCAATTATCCGCTAGAGTTCGTACAAAACGAGTTCCCGCGTTGACCATTGGTTCAATTGCAAGGACCATTCCAGGTTTTAAGCGAGGACCTTTACCCGGAGGACCGTAGTGTGGAATTTGTGGATCTTCGTGTAAGTTTTGACCGACACCATGACCTACATATTCTCTTACTACTGAATATCCATGCGCTTCAACATAAGTTTGTATCGCGTGTGAGATATTCGAAAGTCTTTCTCCTGGTTTAGCTTCCTCTAACCCTTTGTATAAAGATGTTTCGGTTACATCCATTAGTTTCTGGTCACTTTCAGCAATTTCACCGACAGCATATGTCCATGCAGAGTCACCATGATATCCATTGTATTGAGCACCTATATCAATACTAATAATATCTCCAGCCTTGAGAATACGTTTCCCTGGTATACCATGCACCAACTCTTCATTTACTGAAGCACAGATACTACCTGTAAATCCATTGTAACCTTTAAAGGATGGTACCGCATCATAGGAACGAATCAATTTCTCGGCAATGTTATCTAATTCCTTGGTAGTAATACCAGGTTGGATATGCTTTTTTAGCTCCTGATGTGTGAGGGCAACGATCTTGCCCGCCTCGCGCATAATGGCGATCTCACGTTCAGTCTTACAAATAATCATGCATTTATTCCTTTCAGAAGTTGGTCAATGTTTTCAAACACTTGCCCAATCTCTTGTAACCCATCGATATCACGAAGTACACCTTTTTCTGAGTAGAAATCAAGAAGTGGTTTACTTTGTTTAATATTAACTTCAAGGCGTTTCTTTACCGTTTCTGGTTTATCATCATCTCTTTGAATCAATTGGCTACCGTCAACGTCACAGATCCCTTCAACCTTTGGAGGATTGAATATAACATGATATGTTCTCCCCGATGTAGGTGAAACTCTTCTTCCCGTAAGTCGATCCATAAGAATGCCTTCTGGAACATCGATATTAATAACAAAATCAATTTTTCTTTCGAGAGATGATAGCATCCCATCTAAAGCTTCTGCTTGAGCAACTGTCCGTGGAAATCCATCTAATAGAAACCCTTTTTCGCAGTCTGCTTGGCTTAAACGCTCACGAACAATACCGATAGTAACTTCATCAGGTACTAATTCGCCTGCATCCATAAATGACTTTGCTTTCATACCTAGTTCAGTTTCATTCTTAATTGCTGCACGGAACATATCTCCTGTAGAGATGTGTGGAATTCCATAGTTCTCAACAATTTTTTCTGCTTGAGTACCTTTCCCAGCACCCGGAAGCCCCATTAATATTAAATTCATTTTCTTCCCCTCCATTACCGAATTGATAACTATAACACTAAGGGAAACAGTCTTTCCCTTAGTTTCTAGTTACTTTATGAATCCTTTGTAATGACGTTTGATTAACTGACTCTCAATTTGTTTCATCGTATCTAATGCTACACCAACGACAATTAATAATCCAGTTCCGCCAATTTGGATCGCGGCAGGTAATCCCATGAATGTAGTAAAGAAGACTGGAATAATTGAGACAACAGCTAAGAATAATGCTCCAACTAGTGTCAGTCGATACAGGATACGTGTAATATATTCCTGCGTCGTCTTTCCTGGTCGTATACCCGGGATATAACCGCCTTGCTTCTTCAGATTGTCCGCCAATTGCTCAGGATTAACCTGAATAAACGTATAGAAATAAGTAAATCCAATGATGAGCAATGCATAAAGTATCATACCGTACGGGTTATTAATATCAAAAATAGTTGTAACCCAATGAGCTACTGTATTTTCACCACCAAAGAAACCAGCGATCGTTGGTGGAAACATAAATAATGATAAAGCAAAGATGACAGGAATAACCCCAGCTGCATTTACCTTAAGTGGTAGATGCGTTGACTGTCCGCCAACAGGACTTCTCCCAACAAGACGCTTCGCATATTGAACTGGTACTTTACGTAAAGCCTGTTGAACATAGATTACTCCTACGATAATAGCAAGGACTGCCAGAAGTAACAGTAATACTGTAACAATACTTAAAAACAGTTGTTCACCAGCATTTTCAATTTGGATAGCATAGATTTGGTTTACTGCATTTGGAATACCTGCAGCTATACCTGCAAAGATAATGATCGATATACCGTTACCGACTCCTTTTGCAGTAATTTGTTCACCTAGCCACATTAGAAATGCTGTTCCAGCCGTAAGTACGAGTGCAATAAATAAATAGGTAGGAACAGTTGGGTTAGGAATTAACCCCGGGAAAATCGTATTGAAACCAATAGACATCCCTAGTGCTTGAATAAAACCTAACACAATTGTTCCATAACGAGTGACTTGAGCCAATTTCCGACGACCTGCTTCACCCTGTTTTGCCCATTCTGCAAACTTAGGCACTACATCCATTTGAAGTAACTGTACAACAATGGACGCGGTGATATACGGCATAATTCCCATTGCAAAAATCGAAAAGTTACCTAATGCTCCACCACCAAATGTATTTAAAAATCCAAAAGCATTGGCTTGATCATAGAAATTTAATACATCTTTATTCGAACCCGGTACAGGAATAAATGTACCAATCCGAAAGACAATAAGCATTAATAGTGTAAAAATAACCTTTCGTCTTAAGTCACCAACGCGCATAATGTTGGAGATCGTCCGGAACATTAAATCACCTCAGTTTTTCCGCCAGCAGCTTCGATAGCTTCTACAGCAGTAGCAGAGAACTTATTAGCTTTAACTGTAAGTTGCTTCTCAAGCTTGCCGTTACCAAGGATCTTAATACCATGCTTAACGTTCTTAACTACACCAGTTTCGATTAATAGCTCAGGTGTAACTTCAGTGCCTGCATCAAAACGGTTTAACGTCTCAAGGTTTACAATCGTAAACTCTTTGCGAGTAGGGTTTGTAAATCCTCGTTTTGGTAAACGACGGAAGATTGGGTTTTGCCCACCTTCAAAGCCTGGACGAACGCCACCACCTGAACGGGAGTTTTGTCCTTTGTGTCCACGACCAGCTGTTTTACCGTTACCAGAACCGATACCACGTCCAACGCGGTTACGTACCTTGCGAGACCCTTCTGCAGGTTTCAACTCATGAAGTTTCATGTTGCCACCTCCTCTTAAGTAAGTTTCAATTACGCATCGATTTCTTTAACTGTTACTAAATGTGCTACTTTATTAACCATACCACGAATAGCAGCGTTATCTTGTTGCACTACAGTTTGATGCATCTTGCGTAAGCCTAAAGTTTTTACAGTAATACGTTGGTCCTCAGGACGTCCGATAACACTTCTAGTGAGGGTAATCTCTAACTTTTTAGCCACGTCTTTTCCCTCCTTATCCTAGCAGTTCTTCTACTGATTTACCACGTAATTTAGCTACCTCTTCAGCGCGCTTAAGATCTTTAAGACCTTCAATAGTTGCACGAACCATATTAATAGGATTGTTAGATCCTAATGATTTAGATAAAATATCACCTACACCAGCTAGCTCTAGTACTGCACGTACAGGTCCACCAGCGATAACCCCAGTACCCTCTGATGCTGGCTTAAGTAATACTCGTCCTGCACCGAAGTGACCTAAGATCTCGTGTGGAATTGTTGTACCAACTACAGGTACTTCAATTAAGTTCTTCTTTGCATCTTCAATAGCTTTACGAATTGCTTCAGGAACTTCTTGAGCTTTACCCATTCCAAAGCCGACATGACCGTTCTTATCACCAACAACGACTAATGCAGCAAAACGGAAACGACGTCCACCTTTTACTACTTTAGCTACGCGGTTAACGGCAACAACTTTTTCTTCAAGCTCCAACGTATTTGCATCGATACGCATTTAGTTTCCCTCCTTTTTACATTAAAATTGTAATCCAGCTTCACGAGCTGCATCAGCTAATACTTGAACACGTCCGTGATATAAGTAACCGCCACGGTCGAATACAATAGTCTTGTGCCCATTTTCAACTGCACGCTTAGCTACAAGTTCTCCAACAGCTTTTGCTGCTTCTTTATTTCCACCGTTCTCTAAGTTAAGTTCTTTATCTAAACTTGACGCAGAAGCTAATGTTACACCGTTCACATCATCAATTAGCTGTGCGTAAATGTGTTTAGAAGAACGGAAAACATTTAAACGTGGACGTTCAGGAGTACCTGTGATCGTGCGACGAACGTGAGCATGTCTTTTCTTACGCGCCAAATTTTTGTCAGGCTTCGTAATCATTGAACGTCATTCCTTTCCGTTAACTATTTATTATTTACCAGTTTTACCTTCTTTACGACGTACATATTCACCTTCATAACGGATTCCTTTTCCTTTATAAGGCTCAGGTAAACGTACAGAACGAATGTTAGCTGCGATAGCACCTACACGCTCTTTATCGATACCTTTAACAAGTACTTTTGTATTAGAAGGAACTTCGATTTCGATACCTTGTTCAGGCTCGATTTCTACTGGGTGAGAGTAACCTACGTTTAATACTAATTTTGAACCAGATTTAGTTGCACGGTAACCTACCCCGATTAACTCTAGTCCCTTTTCGTATCCTTTTGTTACACCTTGAACCATGTTGCTGATGATACTACGAGTCGTTCCGTGTAAAGAGCGGTGTTCCTTGTTATCACTTGGACGTTCGATAACAATTTGGTTCTCCTCTACTTTTACATCCATTTCTGGGTGTACATTACGGCTAAGTTCACCTTTAGGTCCTTTAACCGTAATTACGTTGTTGTTAAGAGTAACTGTTACTCCAGTTGGAACTTCAATTGGTTTCTTACCAATACGTGACATATCTTACACCTCCAATCTTACCTTTATTGATTACCAAACGTAAGCTAAGACTTCTCCGCCTACTTGTTGTTGACGTGCATCTTTATCTGTCATAATACCTTTAGATGTTGAAACGATAGCAATACCTAATCCGCCTAATACGCGTGGTACTTCCGTAGCTTTTGCGTAAACACGAAGTCCAGGCTTACTGATACGTTTTAATCCAGTAATTACTCGCTCGTTGTTTGCACCGTATTTCAAGAAGATACGAATAACACCTTGCTTGTTATCTTCGATATATTCAAAGTCACGGATGAAACCTTCACGCTTTAAAATTTCAGCGATTTGTTTTTTGATGTTAGAAGCAGGTACTTCTAATTTCTCGTGACGAACTACGTTCGCATTACGGATGCGAGTTAGCAAATCTGCAACAGGATCTGTCATGACCATCTATATTACCTCCTTCCCATTTAAGGGTTTACCAGCTAGCTTTTTTAACGCCAGGAATTTGACCTTTATAAGCAAGTTCTCTAAAGCAAATACGGCATAATTTAAACTTTCTCATTACAGAATGCGGGCGTCCGCAACGTTCGCAGCGAGTGTACTCTTGTACTTTGTACTTCTGCTGGCGCTTCTGTTTTGCGATCATTGATTTCTTCGCCAAAGTTTTCCCTCCTCTTCGGCTTAGCCGATTATTTTTGGAATGGCATTCCCATTTGTGTTAATAACTCACGAGCTTCTTCATCCGTGTTTGCAGTCGTTACAATAACGATATCCATACCACGTACTTTATCAACTTTATCATAATCAATTTCAGGGAAGATTAATTGTTCTTTCACACCAAGTGTATAGTTCCCACGACCATCGAAAGCTTTTTTCGAAATTCCACGGAAGTCACGTACACGTGGTAATGAAACTCTAATTAACTTGTCTAAGAAATCGTACATGCGCTCACCGCGTAGTGTAACTTTCGCACCAATTGGCATACCTTCACGTAACTTAAATCCTGCGATTGATTTTTTTGCTTTTGTAATTAACGGCTTTTGACCAGCGATTTGAGTTAATTCTTCAACAGCTTTGTCTAAAGCTTTAGGGTTAGCAACAGCATCACCGACACCCATGTTAATGACGATTTTTTCTACTTTAGGAACTCCCATTACTGATGGGTAGTTAAACTTCTCAACTAAAGAAGATACGATCTCACTGTTATACTTCTCTTTTAAACGAGTCATACGATTGACCTCCTTTCAACACTGACTACTTATCTAGTGCTTCGCCAGATTTTTTCGCAATACGTACTTTTTTACCTTCTTCTACTTTATAACCAATACGAGTTGGTTCGCCCGTTTTAGGGTCAATAATCATTACATTAGAAACGTGAATTGCAGCTTCTTTGCTTACAATTCCACCCTGAGGGTTATCTTGAGAAGGTTTAGCATGTTTTTTTACAATGTTAACACCTTCAACAAGTACACGGTCCTTCTTAGGGAATGCTTCTAAAATAACGCCTTGTTTACCTTTATCTTTACCAGATATCACTTTTACTGTGTCACCTTTTTTAACGTGCATGTAATCATCGCACCTCCTTATAAAAGGGATGATATATATTATAGTACTTCCGGAGCTAAAGAAACGATTTTCATAAATTGCTTTTCACGAAGCTCACGTGCAACTGGTCCGAAGATACGAGTTCCACGAGGACCTTTATCATCACGTACAATTACCGCTGCGTTTTCATCAAATTTAATGTAAGATCCGTCTGTACGACGTACGCCGCTCTTAGAACGAACGATAACCGCCTTAACAACGTCACCTTTCTTGACAACGCCACCTGGTGTTGCTTGTTTTACAGAACAAACGATAATGTCACCAACATTAGCAGTTTTACGACCTGAACCACCTAAAACTTTAATACATAGAACTTCACGAGCTCCAGAGTTGTCAGCAACTTTTAAACGACTCTCCTGTTGAATCATGCGATCTTACCTCCCTTCAGGTTAAAAAGAATAAGTTAGATAATAACTGCTTCTTCTACTACTTCTACTAAACGGAAGCGTTTGTCTTTAGATAATGGACGAGTCTCCATAACCTTAACAATATCGCCAACTTTAGCTGTGTTTTCTTCATCATGGGCTTTTAACTTTTTAGAGTACTTTACGCGTTTCCCATATAAACGATCTTTCTTATATGTCTCAACTAATACACTAATTGTTTTGTCCATTTTATCTGAAACTACGCGTCCGATGTACACTTTGCGTTGGTTGCGTTCCATTTATGCAAACCTCCTCTCAAATTAGCCGTTGTTAATCCCAAGTTCTCTCTCATGCAATACTGTTTTTGCACGAGCAATTGCCTTACGAACTTCACGAATGCGGGTTGGATTATCCAACTGGCCAGTCGCTAATTGAAAGCGAAGGTTGAATAATTCTTCTTTAAGTGACTTCGTTTTTTGTTCAATTTCAGATGTCGTTAGGTTACGAAGGTCATTAGCTTTCATTTGCGTCACCACCCACTTCTTCGCGTTTTACAAATTTACATTTAACAGGTAACTTGTGAGAAGCTAAACGTAATGCTTCACGTGCTACCTCTTCAGATACTCCAGAAATCTCAAACATAACTTTCCCTGGTTTAACTACCGCTACCCATCCTTCAGGAGCACCTTTACCAGAACCCATTCGAACCTCTAAAGGCTTTGCAGTGTAAGGTTTAGAAGGGAAAATTTTAATCCAAACTTTACCGCCACGTTTCATGTAACGTGTCATTGCAATACGAGCTGCTTCAATTTGACGGTTAGTAATCCATGAAGCTTCTACTGCTTGTAAACCATATTCACCAAAGTGAACTTCCGTTCCGCCTTTAGCACGACCACGCATTTTACCACGGTGTTCACGACGGTATTTTACACGTTTTGGCAATAACATAATTATTTGCCCCCTTCCTCTTTTTTGGTTCCTTTCGTTGGAAGGACTTCACCACGATAAATCCAGATCTTAACGCCTAATTTACCGTAAGTTGTATCTGCTTCTGCAGTGCCATAATCAATGTCTGCACGAAGCGTGTGAAGTGGAACAGTACCTTCGCTATAGTGTTCTCCACGAGCGATATCAGCGCCACCTAGACGACCTGATACTTGTGTTTTAATACCCTTAGCACCTGCACGCATAGTACGTTGTAGTGCTTGCTTCATTGCACGACGGAAAGAAACACGGTTCTCTAATTGACGAGCAATGTTTTCTGCTACTAATTTAGCATCTAAATCAGCGTTTTTAATTTCAAAGATATTTATATGAACTCTTTTACCAGTTAGTTCATTTAAAGCTTTACGAAGTGCTTCTACTTCAGAACCACCTTTACCGATAACCATTCCAGGCTTAGCCGTATGAACAGTTACATTTACACGGTTTGCAGCACGTTCGATTTCGATCTTAGATACAGAAGCATCTTTTAAACGTTTTTCGATATACTCACGAATTTTAATATCTTCGTGTAGTAAGTCTGCATAGTCCTTTTCAGCGTACCATCTTGACTCCCAGTCGCGAATGACACCGACACGAAGTCCTATCGGATTGACTTTTTGACCCACGCTTATCCCTCCTTCTTTTCTGAAACAACGATTGTAATATGGCTTGTGCGCTTGTTAATACGGCTAGCGCGACCCATAGCACGTGGACGGAAGCGTTTCAAAGTAACGCCTTCATCAACGAATACTTCACTGATATATAAGTTATTTGGTTCCATTTCATAATTGTGCTCTGCGTTTGCGATTGCAGAATTTAAAAGCTTTTCTACAATTGGAGAAGCAGCTTTTGGTGTATGGCGCAGGATAGCGATTGCTTCACCGACTTGCTTACCTCGGATTAAGTCCACAACTAGACGAACTTTTCGAGGAGCCACACGCACTTGTTTAGCTACAGCTTTAGCTTGTTGCATTGTCAAGGACCTCCCCTCTTAATTAACGTCTTGTTTTCTTGTCATCAGCAGCATGACCTTTATACGAACGTGTAGGTGCGAATTCACCTAGTTTGTGTCCGACCATGTCTTCTGAAACATATACTGGTACATGTTTACGACCATCGTAAACTGCAATTGTATGCCCGATAAACTCAGGGAAAATAGTTGAACGACGAGACCAAGTTTTGATAACCTTTTTCTCATTCTTTTCGTTCATAACTTCGACCTTCTTCATTAAATGATCATCAACAAAAGGTCCCTTTTTTAAACTACGGCCCATGAATAAACCTCCCTTCGTGATTGACCCACGGTTCTAGTGAACCGTGAAACAACCCCGTTATTTTTTGCGACGACGTACAATGTACTTATCAGAACTCTTGTTTTTCTTACGTGTTTTGAAACCAAGTGTTGGTTTACCCCAAGGAGACATTGGTGATTTACGTCCGATTGGAGCACGTCCTTCACCACCACCGTGTGGGTGATCGTTAGGGTTCATAACAGATCCACGAACAGTCGGGCGCTTACCTAACCAACGAGAACGACCTGCTTTACCAATGTTAACTAGCTCATGCTCATCGTTTCCTACAGAACCGATTGTTGCACGGCAAGTAGATAAGATATAACGAGTTTCACCTGATTTTAAACGAACTAATACGTAATCTCCTTCTTTACCAAGAAGTTGAGCTTCTGCACCAGCAGAACGTACTAATTGTCCACCTTTACCAGGCTTTAATTCGATATTGTGGATAACTGTACCAACAGGAATATTAATTAAAGGAAGAGCATTCCCTACTTTAATATCTGCACTTGCACCTGACTCGATAGTCATTCCAACTTTCAATCCTTTTGGAGCGATGATATAACGCTTTTCCCCATCAGCATAGTTGATTAGTGCAATGTTAGCTGTACGGTTTGGATCGTACTCGATCGTAGCAACGCGGCCTGGAATACCATCTTTGTTGCGTTTGAAGTCGATAATACGATACTTACGTTTGTGTCCGCCACCTTGATGACGTACAGTTAATTTACCTTGATTGTTACGACCACCTTTATTGTGTAAAGGCGCTAATAGTGACTTTTCTGGTTTGTCAGTTGTGATTTCTGCAAAATCTAGAACTGACATCCCACGACGACCGGCACTGGTCGGTTTATACTTTTTAATCGCCATCTTGATTTCCCTCCTTCTCTGTTAAACTTATACACCTTCAAAGAATTCTAATTCTTTGCTTTCTGGTGTTAATGTAACAATTGCTTTTTTGCGTTTTGCAGTATACCCTGCGTGACGACCGAAACGTTTGAATTTACCTTTGTAGTTCATTGTAGCAACCTTTTTCACTTTCACTCCAAAGATCTCTTCAATAGCACTCTTAATTTCAGTTTTATTCGCGCGAGTGTCCACTTCAAACGTGTACTTCTTTTCAGACATTAAATCAGTTGAACGTTCTGTAATTACGGGGCGCTTAATGATATCACGAGCGTTTGACATTACGCTAGCACCTCCTCTACCTTTTCAACTGCACCTTTAGTAATGATTAGCTTATCGTGCTTAAGAACATCAAGTACATTTACTCCTTCAGCAGAAACAAATGATACACCTGGAATGTTACGAGCAGATAAAGCTACAGCATCATTGTAGTCGGCTGTTACAATTAATGCTTTACGATCTACAGATAAGCTCGATAGGATCGCAATCATTTCTTTTGTTTTTGGTGCGTTTAATGCTAATTCTTCTAGAACAACAATCTCAGCAGCTTTTACCTTACTAGAAAGAGCTGACTTGATTGCTAAACGGCGTACTTTTTTAGGCAATTTATAACCGTAATCACGTGGTGTAGGACCGAATACTACTCCTCCACCTACCCATTGTGGTGAACGGATTGACCCTTGACGAGCGCGTCCAGTTCCCTTTTGGCGCCATGGCTTTCTTCCGCCGCCTCGTACTTCAGAACGTCCTTTTGTCTTATGAGTACCTTGACGTAAAGATGCTTGTTGCATGACTACTGCGTCATGTAGAACATGCTCATTTGGTTCAATACCAAATACTGCATCAGATAATTCAATATCCCCAACTTGAGAGCCGGATTGATTAAATAATGCTACTTTAGGCATGATGTGTCCTCCTTTCCATTAAACGTTAGTCGTTTTTAACCGCACTTTTAACAGTTACGTAGCTCTTTTTAGCACCTGGTACATTACCTTTTACTAATAGAAGGTTACGATCTGTATCAACTTTAACGATTTCTAAATTTTGTACTGTAATTTGCTCTCCACCCATACGTCCAGGTAAAGCTTTACCTTTAAATACTCGGTTTGGAGCTACAGGACCCATTGAACCAGGGCGACGGTGGTAACGAGAACCGTGAGACATAGGTCCACGAGATTGGTTATGGCGCTTAATTGCACCTTGGAAACCTTTCCCTTTTGAAATACCTGTTACGTCTACTACGTCACCTACGTTAAATGCGTCTGCCTTGACTTCTTGACCAACTTCAAACGCAGTAAGTTCTACGTTACGAATTTCTTTCACGAAGCGCTTAGGTGCTGTGTTTGCTTTTTCAGCGTGTCCTTTTGCAGGCTTAATCACACGATTAGCTTTTTGATCATCAAAACCTAATTGAATAGCTTCATAACCATCATTTTCAACAGTTTTCTTTTGAAGAACAATGTTCGGAGTAACTTCAATTACAGTTACAGGAATTACATCACCGTTATCTGCAAACACTTGAGTCATACCGATTTTCTTCCCTAAGATTCCTTTGGTCATTAGTCACACCTCCTGTGTTTCACTCAATATATTTTTTTGCCATTATTTTAAAGTAGAAATTATAAAATGTATTAATGAACATCTCAAACTTTACATAAGTTAATATTAAAGTTTGATTTCGATATCAACGCCAGATGGCAGGTCTAATCTCATTAACGCATCAACAGTTTGTGGTGTTGGGTTAATAATATCGATTAAACGCTTATGCGTGCGCATTTCGAATTGCTCACGAGAATCTTTATACTTGTGTACCGCACGAAGAATTGTATAAACACTCTTTTCAGTTGGAAGCGGGATTGGTCCAGAAACATTAGCTCCAGAACGCTTCGCTGTATCTACAATTTTCTCTGCTGATTGATCAAGGATTCTATGATCGTAAGCTTTAAGACGGATGCGAATTTTTTGTTTTGCCATTTAAGCCCCTCCTTTATCGTCCATTTTAATAAACAGACATACTCCGCGAAAATTTCCTCACACCCTGCCATGGCAAAGGGCCCGGGTGTGTCAGCAACCTTTCGCATCATCGCTGTCACAGACCAACATTCAATATTATATACAAATTAAAAACAAAATGCAAGAGTATTTTTCTGTTGATCACACTTGTACTATTATATAGACTTATTCCCATAAATTCAAGTCATGTTATCAAGTATTTATCTTCCATTATTATCAAACAACTAATATGTATACACATATAAAGAAAGTACCGTTTCTTTTATTAGAACAATACTGATTTCGAATTCAACATTCAATTTAAATACATTATAATTTAAGGATTAAATTTTTCTATTTTCTAAAATAAACTTTAGTTCTCCTACACTTAGATCACTAAACTCAATTAGATGTATTAATCTATGGATTGATACCTTAAATACGTATTAGCATTCTGTTCTTTGTAGATATGTAGAATATAAAGAAGTTCCCCGATTAAATCGAGGAACTTCTTATATTTAAAATTACTCTTGGATTGAAGCTACAACGCCTGCTCCAACAGTACGTCCACCTTCACGGATTGAGAATTTTGTTCCTTCTTCAATCGCGATTGGTGAAATTAATTCTACAGTCATTTCGATGTTATCACCAGGCATAACCATTTCTACACCTTCAGGAAGGTTACAAATACCAGTTACATCAGTTGTACGGAAGTAGAACTGTGGACGGTAGTTTGTGAAGAATGGAGTGTGACGTCCACCCTCTTCTTTAGAAAGTACGTATACCTCAGCTTTGAACTTTGTGTGTGGAGTGATTGTACCTGGCTTAGCAAGTACTTGACCACGTTGGATGTCATCACGAGATACACCACGAAGAAGTGCACCAATGTTGTCACCAGCTTCAGCATAGTCAAGAAGCTTACGGAACATTTCTACTCCTGTTACTGTAGTTTTGCTAGGCTCTTCAGCAAGACCGATGATTTCAATCTCTTCACCAACCTTAACTTGTCCACGCTCAACACGTCCAGTAGCAACTGTACCACGACCAGTGATTGAGAATACGTCCTCAACTGGCATCATGAATGGTTTCTCGTTGTCACGCTCTGGAGTTGGGATGTAAGAATCTACAGCATCCATTAGCTCATAGATTTTAGCTTCCCAAGCTTCGTCTCCTTCTAATGCTTTAAGAGCAGATCCTTGGATAACAGGAACATCGTCACCAGGGAAGTCATACTCATTAAGAAGATCACGAACTTCCATTTCTACTAACTCAAGAAGCTCTTCGTCGTCAACCATGTCGCATTTGTTTAAGAATACAACGATGTAAGGAACACCTACTTGACGAGAAAGTAAGATGTGCTCACGAGTTTGTGGCATTGGACCATCAGCAGCAGAAACTACTAAGATCCCACCATCCATTTGTGCAGCACCAGTGATCATGTTTTTAACGTAGTCAGCATGTCCTGGGCAGTCAACGTGTGCATAGTGACGTGTTTCAGTTTCATACTCAACGTGTGCAGTTGAAATTGTGATTCCACGCTCACGCTCTTCTGGAGCTCCATCGATTTGATCATAAGCACGAGCTTCTGCTCCACCTTTTTTAGCTAAAGCAGTTGTAATAGCTGCTGTTAAAGTAGTTTTACCATGGTCAACGTGTCCGATTGTACCAATGTTAGCATGTGTTTTCGAACGGTCAAATTTAGCTTTTCCCATTTTACTTTTCCTCCCTTAAATACGTATCAATTATTATGGATAAGAAAGGTGAAATACCCATATATTATCACCTTTCTTAGCTTACAATAAACTCATTCAAGAAACAATAATTACTGAATATTATTGTCCAGTTTGTTTCTTAATGATTTCTTCAGCAACACTCTTTGGTACTTCTTCATAGTGATCAAAGTGCATTGTGTAGTTCCCACGTCCTTGTGTACGTGAGCGTAGTGAAGTAGCATATCCGAACATTTCAGCAAGTGGAACCATCGCACGAACTACTTGTGCGTTACCGCGAGCTTCCATACCTTCAACGCGTCCACGACGAGCAGTAACATCACCCATGATATCACCCATATACTCTTCAGGAACAACTACTTCTACTTTCATCATTGGCTCTAAAAGTGCTGGCGCACAATGTGCTTTTGCGTTTTTAAGAGCCATAGAACCCGCAATCTTAAATGCCATCTCATTTGAGTCAACATCATGGTATGAACCATCAAAGATTGTAGCTTTTAAGTCTAATAATGGGTAGCCTGCAAGCATACCATTTTGTAATGCTTCTTCAATTCCAGATTGAACAGCTGGGATATATTCACGAGGAACCACACCACCAACAACTTTGTTTTCAAATTGGAATCCAGCACCTTCTTCAAGTGGTTGAAATTCAATCCAAACGTGTCCGTATTGTCCACGTCCGCCTGACTGACGAACAAACTTACCTTCAACTTTAGCCGCTTTACGGATTGTTTCACGGTAAGATACTTGAGGGGCACCAACATTTGCTTCCACTTTGAATTCACGGCGCATACGATCAACGATGATATCTAGGTGTAACTCACCCATACCAGCGATGATTGTTTGGCCAGTTTCTTCATCTGTATGTGTACGGAATGTTGGATCTTCTTCTGCAAGTTTAGCAAGTGCCATACCCATTTTATCTTGGTCAGCTTTTGACTTTGGTTCAACAGAAAGTGAAATTACTGGTTCTGGGAACTCCATTGATTCAAGTATAACTTGGTTCTTTTCATCACATAAAGTATCACCAGTTGTTGTATCTTTAAGACCAACTGCAGCAGCGATATCACCAGCATATACTGTTGAAATCTCTTCACGACTGTTAGCATGCATCTGAAGAATACGTCCAACACGTTCACGTTTACCTTTTGTTGAGTTAACAACGTATGACCCTGAGTCTAATGTTCCTGAATACACTCGGAAGAATGTAAGCTTACCAACATAAGGATCAGTCATAACTTTAAATGCTAAAGCAGAGAAAGGACCTTCATCGCTTGATTCGCGAGTTGTTTCTTCCTCAGAATCCGGTAAGGTACCTTTAATTGCAGGTACATCTAACGGTGATGGTAAGTAATCTAGAACAGCATCTAACATTAATTGAACACCTTTGTTCTTGAATGCTGTACCACAGATAACTGGGAAGAAGTTAACAGAACAAGTAGCAGTACGAATTCCTGCTTTTAGTTCTTCGATCGTAATTTCTTCACCTTCTAAGTATTTCATCATTAACTCTTCGTCTTGTTCAGCAACAGCTTCTACTAACCTAGTACGGTACTCTTCTGCTTGAGCTTTATACTCTTCCGGAATTTCACCTTCAGTAATTTCTGTTCCTAAGTCATTCGCATAAAATCTTGTTTTCATTTCTACTAAGTCAATAATTGCACGGAACTCGTCTTCAGCACCAATTGGCAACTGAATCGGATGTGCATTTGCACCTAATCGGTCATGCAATGTTTTTAATGAATATAAGAAATCTGCACCCGTCTTGTCCATTTTGTTTACAAAAACAACACGTGGTACACCATAAGTTGTAGCTTGACGCCATACTGTTTCAGTTTGTGGTTCAACACCTGATTGTGCATCAAGTACCGCAACCGCTCCGTCTAACACACGTAAAGAACGTTCTACTTCTACCGTAAAGTCTACGTGACCTGGTGTATCAATAATGTTAACTCGGTGACCCTTCCATTGGGCAGTAGTAGCAGCTGAAGTGATTGTAATACCACGTTCTTGCTCCTGTGCCATCCAGTCCATTTGAGATGCACCTTCATGAGTTTCACCGATTTTATGAATACGTCCAGTGTAGAATAAGATACGTTCTGTTGTTGTAGTTTTACCGGCATCAATGTGGGCCATGATGCCGATATTACGTGTATTCTTTAAGGAGAACTCTCTTGCCATAGTGTATTTCTCCTTTCAATCATTAAATGATTATTAGAATATTTTTTGTCTTGATTTTACCAACGATAGTGAGCGAACGCTTTGTTAGCTTCAGCCATCTTATGAGTGTCTTCACGTTTCTTAACTGATGCACCAGTGTTGTTTGCTGCATCAAGAATTTCGTTAGCTAAACGCTCTTCCATCGTTTTTTCTCCACGAAGACGAGCATAGTTTACTAACCAACGAAGTCCTAACGTAGTACGACGCTCAGGTTTCACTTCGATAGGTACTTGATAGTTAGCTCCACCTACACGGCGTGCTTTAACTTCAAGAACTGGCATAATATTCTTTAACGCTTGATCGAAAACTTCCATAGGGTCATTTCCGCTACGCTCTTTTACTAATTCAAAAGCGTTATAAAGGATGCTTTCAGCAACACCTTTCTTACCGTCAACCATGATACGGTTGATAAGGCGAGTTACTAATTTTGAATTATAAAGAGGATCTGGTAAAACATCTCTCTTTGCTACTGGTCCTTTACGAGGCATTATTTCCCCTCCTTTCGTCTTGTAAACCTATTTTTTTATTTCTTAGCTTCTTTCGGACGCTTTGTTCCATACTTAGAACGACCTTGCATACGGTTTTGAACTCCTGCTGTGTCAAGAGCACCACGTACGATATGGTAACGTACCCCTGGTAAATCTTTTACACGTCCACCACGAATTAGAACAACACTGTGCTCTTGTAAGTTGTGACCGATACCTGGAATATATGCAGTAACCTCAATACCGTTTGTTAAACGTACACGAGCATATTTACGAAGAGCTGAGTTCGGCTTCTTCGGCGTCATTGTACCTACACGAGTACATACACCACGCTTTTGTGGTGAAGACTGGTTAGTTTGAGCTTTAATAAAGCTATTGTAACCTTTGTTTAATGCAGGTGAGTCTGACTTCTTAACTTTCGCTTGACGTCCCTTACGGATAAGTTGATTAATAGTAGGCATTGTTTTTCCTCCTTTCGTAAAGAAATTGTTAAGACCACTGATCCTGGTGGTTCTTTTTTAAACAAAAGTAAAGTTTTTGCCAAGCGATCGACATCGCGTTGGCAAAAACATTATTACTTTGTCAGTGTTACAGTGGCAGCTCCAACATCAATCCCACAAACTTTTCCAAGCTTTTTCATGGAATCAACTGCTGTTATCGGTACGCCTTTTTTCTGAGCTAATAATTGTACCTTAGTAACAACTCTAGCATCAGCGTCATTGGCTATGATGACCTCTATTGCGTTCCCTTGTTCGAGAGCTTTGATCGTTTGTTTAGTACCTATGACAACATTCTCTGCCTGTGTCACTTTATCATAAGACATCTTTTAAATCCTCCAAAGCTACAGGTTTTCTCAGGCACACTACGATATAATATCACTCTCAATTTACAATGTCAACTATGATTTGAATTTATTCTTGCGTTGCAACTTCTTCCATCGGCTCTAGTTGTTCTAATTCTTCCTGTTTATCGTGTTCAGAAATGATTTTCAGGTTACGATATCGTGTCATTCCTGTTCCAGCTGGAACTAGTTTACCAATAATTACATTCTCTTTAAGACCTAGTAACTCATCTCTCTTACCTTTAATAGCTGCGTCCGTCAGAACACGTGTTGTTTCTTGGAATGACGCTGCTGATAAGAACGATTCTGTTTCTAGTGAGGCTTTGGTAATACCTAGTAACACCGGACGACCCGTTGCAGGACGCTCACCTTCAAGAAGTACTTTTTCATTTTCATCATTAAATTGGTGTATATCCATTAAAGCGCCTGGAAGAACGGCTGTTTCACCGTTATCAACAACTCTAATTTTTCTTAACATCTGACGAACCATTACTTCGACGTGTTTGTCACCAATTTCTACCCCTTGCATACGATAAACTTTTTGTACTTCACGAAGCAAGTATTCTTGAACACCTTTTACACCTTTTACATGTAAAAGTTCTTTAGGGTCAATCGAACCTTCGGTAATACTTTGCCCTGGAACTAGTGCATCGCCTTCGATTACCTTGATCCTTGCACCATAAGGAATCGCATAGTTTCTCGTTTCCATTTCGCCTTGAACAACGACTTCACGTTTGTCCGAGCTATCATTTACACCAACGACAGTTCCTTCAATTTCAGAAATGACAGCCTGACCTTTAGGGTTACGAGCTTCAAACAACTCTTGAATACGCGGAAGACCTTGAGTGATATCGTCCCCTGCTACCCCACCTGTATGGAAGGTACGCATCGTAAGCTGTGTTCCTGGCTCACCAATTGATTGTGCAGCAATGATACCGACTGCCTCACCGACTTCAACATCACTACCAGTCGCCAAGTTACGTCCATAACACTTTTTACAAACCCCATGTCGAGTATCACAAGTAAATACAGAACGAATCGTAACCTTTTCAACTCCTGAATCAACGATGTTTTTCGCGATATCTTCATCAATTAATTCGTTTTTATTAATAAGGGTTTCACCAGTCTCTGGGTGACGAACTGACCGGAACGAGAAGCGACCTACAAGACGATCATATAAATTCTCAATCACTTCTGTTCCTTCTTTAATCGCTTCAACAACAAGGCCACGGTCTGTACCACAATCATCTTCTCGAACGATGACATCTTGTGCAACGTCAACTAGACGACGAGTTAGGTAACCTGAGTCTGCTGTTTTTAATGCTGTATCGGCTAGACCTTTACGAGCACCATGCGTAGAGATAAAGTACTCTAATACTGTTAAACCTTCACGGAAACTTGATTTAATCGGTAACTCAATAATACGACCAGATGGATTGGCCATTAGACCACGCATACCTGCTAACTGTGTAAAGTTAGATGCATTACCACGGGCACCGGAGTCACTCATCATAAAGATTGGGTTAAGGTTATCTAAAGACTTCATTAATTTTTCTTGAATGATATCTTTTGCTTCACTCCAAATTGAGATAACTCGATCGTATCTTTCCTCTTCTGTGATTAAACCACGACGGAATTGTTTAACTACTCGCTCAACCTTTTCTTCAGCCTTCGCTAAGATTTCTTTCTTCTCAGCTAATACAACGATGTCAGCTACACCTACTGTAATACCTGCTTTCGTTGAATATCTGAAACCAAGATCTTTCATGCGGTCAAGCATTTTTGATGTTTCTGTAATTTTAAATTGCTTAAATACTTGAGCAATGATATTTCCTAAGAAACCTTTTTTAAATGGTGCTACAATGTCACGCTCTGCAAAAATTTCTTTTACATTGGTTGTCATTGGAACCATGTACTTTTCAGGCAATGCTTCCTCTAGGTTCTTCCCAGTTGGTTCATTAACATACGGGAACGATTCTGGAAGAATTTCATTGAAGATAATCTTCCCTACCGTCGTCAATAGAAGCATACTATATTGCTCTTCAGAAAACGTTGTTTTATTTAGTGAAGCAACCGGAATTGCAATTCGGCTGTGTAAATGAACATAGCCATTTTGATATGCAATCAACGCTTCGTTAGGATCTTTAAAGATTGAACCTTCACCTTTCGCTCCAGCTCTTTCTAATGTTAGGTAATAGTTCCCTAATACCATATCCTGTGAAGGTGTAACTACTGGTTTACCATCCTTAGGGTTAAGGATGTTCTGAGCAGCTAGCATTAATAAGCGAGCTTCAGCTTGAGCTTCGGCTGATAATGGTACGTGAACAGCCATTTGGTCTCCATCAAAGTCAGCATTATATGCCGTACAAACTAATGGATGAAGTTTAATCGCACGACCTTCAACTAGTATAGGTTCAAATGCTTGAATACCTAATCTGTGAAGAGTAGGGGCACGGTTTAGCAGAACCGGGTGCTCTCTAATAACCTCTTCTAGCACATCCCAAACTTCAGGTTGAATCCGTTCAACTTTACGTTTAGCACTTTTGATGTTGTGTGCTAAACCTTTACTCACTAACTCTTTCATTACAAACGGCTTAAATAACTCTAAAGCCATTTCCTTAGGTAGTCCGCACTGATACATTTTTAAGTTTGGACCTACAACGATAACCGAACGACCAGAGTAGTCAACACGTTTCCCTAAAAGGTTTTGACGGAAACGTCCTTGCTTTCCTTTTAGCATGTGAGAAAGTGATTTTAATGGACGGTTTCCTGGCCCTGTTACTGGACGACCACGACGTCCGTTATCAATTAACGCATCTACAGCCTCTTGTAACATACGCTTTTCATTTTGCACGATAATATTCGGAGCACCTAGGTCTAATAGACGCTTCAGACGATTATTACGGTTAATTACACGACGATACAGGTCGTTTAAATCTGACGTTGCAAAACGACCGCCATCTAATTGAACCATCGGACGTAATTCAGGTGGGATAACAGGAAGTACATCTAGGATCATCCAAGAAGGCTCATTTCCTGAATGTCTAAAAGCTTCAAGAACTTCAAGACGCTTAATTGCTCTCGTTCTACGCTGACCTTGTGCAGTTGCAAGTTCTTCTTTAAGAATGTCTACTTCTTTATCAAGATCGATATCAGCAAGTAATTTCTTAATCGCTTCTGCTCCCATTTGCGCAGTGAAAGAACGTCCATATTTATCACGATATGTACGATATTCTTTCTCAGAAAGTAATTGTTTTTTCTCTAATGGCGTATCGCCTGGTTCCGTAACAACATAAGAAGCAAAATAAATAACCTCTTCAAGTGAACGTGGAGACATGTCAAGGACAAGCCCCATACGGCTAGGAATTCCTTTAAAATACCAAATATGAGAAACTGGTGCCGCTAATTCAATATGGCCCATTCTCTCACGACGAACTTTAGCACGAGTAACTTCAACACCACAACGGTCACATACAACACCTTTGTAGCGCACACGCTTATATTTACCACAATGACATTCCCAGTCTTTCGTAGGACCGAAAATTCTTTCACAAAATAGGCCGTCTTTTTCAGGTTTGAGCGTACGATAGTTAATTGTCTCAGGTTTTTTTACTTCTCCACGTGACCAAGAACGAATCTTGTTTGGTGAAGCGAGACCAATCTTCATAAACTCAAAATTATTTACATCTATCAAGGGGCCAACCTCCCTTTCCATCTTAAGGTTTTTAAGGTTGAAATGGTGAGGACAACTTAAATGATTGTAACAGTCTAGAAAAAGCACTACTTACACCGCAAGTAAGTTATCCTCTTAAAGCCTCTAATCTATTTAGCCATTAGATTCTGTCGTTTCAATATTTAAATTTAGCTTCTCATTCGCTTGTTCGTCTTCATCATCTAGTTCACGCATTTCGATTTCTTCTTCGTTACTAGATAACATCTTAACGTCCATTCCTAAACTTTGAAGCTCTTTAATTAATACTTTAAATGATTCTGGTACTCCTGGTTCTGGTACATTTTCACCTTTAACGATCGCTTCATACGTCTTAACACGTCCTACTACATCATCGGACTTAACAGTCAAGATCTCTTGTAATGTATAAGCTGCACCGTAAGCTTCAAGTGCCCAAACCTCCATCTCCCCAAAACGCTGTCCACCGAATTGTGCTTTACCACCTAGTGGTTGTTGCGTTACGAGAGAGTATGGTCCAGTAGAACGAGCATGTAGTTTATCATCAACCATGTGAGCAAGTTTGATCATATACATGATCCCTACCGATACACGGTTATCCAAAGGCTCACCTGTACGCCCATCAAACAATACCGTTTTACCGTCTCGAGCCATACCAGCTTCTTCAAGAGTTTCCCAAACATCTTCTTCACTTGCACCATCGAATACTGGAGAGGCCACGTGGATTCCTAAGTAGCGTGCTGCCATACCTATGTGAAGTTCAAGCACTTGTCCGATGTTCATACGCGAAGGTACCCCTAGAGGGTTTAACATGATATCAACCGGTGTACCATCTGGTAAATACGGCATATCTTCTTCTGGTAAAATTCTTGAGATAACCCCTTTGTTACCGTGGCGACCCGCCATCTTGTCACCTTCATGAATTTTACGTTTTTGAACGATATATACCCTTACTAATTGGTTTACACCTGGAGGTAATTCATCTCCGTCTTCACGGTTGAAGATTTTCACATCAAGTACAATTCCGTCTCCACCATGTGGTGCACGTAATGATGTATCACGAACTTCTCGTGCCTTTTCACCGAAGATCGCATGTAAAAGCCTTTCTTCTGCTGTTAGTTCAGTTACCCCTTTAGGAGTTACTTTACCAACGAGAATGTCTCCGTCCTTCACTTCAGCCCCTACGCGAATAATACCACGCTCGTCAAGGTTCTTCAGTGCATCTTCACCTACGTTAGGGATATCACGCGTAATCTCTTCTGGACCAAGCTTTGTATCACGAGCTTCAGATTCGTACTCTTCAATATGAACAGATGTATACACATCATCTTTAACTAAACGTTCACTTAGAATAATTGCATCCTCATAGTTATAACCTTCCCAAGTCATGAATGCGACCATAACATTACGGCCTAAAGCCATTTCACCTAATTCCATTGAAGGACCATCTGCAACGATTTCACGTTTTTCTACGATGTTTCCTTCACTAACAATTGGTACTTGGTTATAGCACGTTCCTTGGTTAGAACGAACAAACTTTTGAAGACGATATTTATCTAAGTCACCTTTAATTTCTTTACCATCAATCTCTTCTAAACGACGAACCCAAACTTCACGAGCTGTTACACGTTCAACAATCCCACGATGCTTAGCAACAATCGCTGCACCAGAGTCTTTTGCAGATACGTGCTCCATTCCTGTACCAACAATCGGTGATTCAGGACGAAGTAACGGAACCGCTTGACGTTGCATGTTTGCTCCCATAAGTGCACGGTTCGAGTCATCGTTTTCTAAGAACGGTATACATGAAGTCGCTGCTGAAACAACCTGTTTAGGAGAAACATCCATGTAGTCAACACGATCTCGAGATACAACAATGTTTTCCCCTTTAAAACGAGAGATAATGTTTTCATCTAGGAAAGATCCGTCATCACCAAGCTTCATGTTGGCTTGGGCAACGATATAGTTATCTTCTTCGTCAGCTGTTAAGTAATCAATTTGCGCCGTTACTTTTCCAGTTTCAGGGTCGACACGACGGTATGGTGTTTCCATAAAGCCAAACTTGTTGACTTTTGCATAACTCGATAGTGAGTTGATAAGTCCGATGTTTGGTCCCTCAGGTGTTTCAATCGGACACATACGACCATAGTGAGAATAGTGAACATCACGAACTTCAAACCCTGCACGCTCACGAGTTAAACCACCAGGCCCTAATGCAGATAAACGACGTTTATGTGTTAGTTCAGCTAATGGATTTGTTTGGTCCATGAACTGAGATAACTGAGAGCTTCCAAAGAACTCTTTAATTGATGCAATAACCGGACGAATATTAATTAACGCTTGTGGCGTAATCATATTTGGATCCTGAATTGACATTCGCTCACGCACTACTCTTTCCATCCTTGAAAGACCGATACGGAACTGATTTTGCAGTAACTCACCTACAGATCTTAAACGTCGGTTACCTAAGTGGTCGATATCATCAGTATCCCCAACCTTATGTAATAGGTTAAAGAAATAATTAATAGAAGCAATAATGTCGGAAGGTGTAATGTGTTTTACACTTTGCTCAACCATTCCATTCCCAATTACTTTAATAACCTGCTCATTTTCATGATCATCTGGAGAGTAAATTTTAATTGCTTGCAGCTGAACTTCACCGTCTTCTACTACTCCACCAGAAACTCCAACTTGCTTAAAGCCAACGTTGTTTTCTAAATATGGAATAATTCGATCAAGTGTACGACGATCTAGCAAAGTACCCTCATCAGCAATTACTTCACCTGTCTCAGGATCAACTAACGTTTCTGCTAAACGTTGGTTGAACAAACGGTTTTTAATGTGAAGCTTCTTGTTGATTTTGTAACGACCTACACTCGCTAAATCATAACGCTTTGGATCAAAGAACCTTGATTCTAATAGACTTTTCGCATTATCTACAGTAGGAGGCTCACCCGGACGTAATCGCTCATAAATTTCCAATAGTGCTTTTTCCGTACCATCGGTGTTATCTTTTTCTAGCGTATTGCGTAAGTATTCATCTTCCCCGAGAAGGTCAATGATCTCTTGATCAGACCCAAAGCCTAGCGCACGCAAAAGAACCGTAACAGGTATCTTCCTAGTACGATCTATTCTCACATACACAATATCTTTGGCATCTGTTTCAAGCTCTAACCATGCTCCGCGGTTAGGAATAACAGTTGCAGTAAACCCCTTCTTACCGTTTTTATCTATTTTTTGGCTATAATAAACACTTGGTGAACGTACAAGCTGCGAAACAATTACACGCTCTGCACCATTAATAACGAACGTACCTGTTTCCGTCATTAGTGGGAAGTCACCCATAAACACTTCTTGCTCTTTTACTTCACCAGTTTCCTTGTTAATTAAACGAACTTTCACACGCAAAGGAGCAGCATATGTAACATCTCGTTCTTTCGATTCATCTACTGGATATTTTGGTTCTCCTAAACTGTAGTCGATAAACTCTAAGACTAGATTACCTGTAAAATCCTGAATCGGTGAGATGTCTTGAAACATTTCTCTCAAACCCTCATCAAGAAACCATTGATAAGAAGCAGTTTGAATTTCAATTAAGTTTGGTAATTCCAATACTTCTTTGATTCTCGCATAGCTTCTTCGTTGGCGGTGGCGTCCATACTGAACTAGTTGACCTGTCAACTGATTCACCCCTCAAATCTCGCTTATTATAATGTTCTTCACTCAATAGATCGTATCCATTAAGCCATAAGAGTAGTTGGATAATAATGTTATCACAACTATTTCCTACCATTACGACGATTATATAAGTATAACCAACCCTATCCATTTTATACAGTAAATTTCACTTGATTTACTTTAAAAAATGTGTCTGAAAATTGGCAGTTATACGCATTAAATAACAATAACACAACTGACTTTCATAGTCAATTTTTTTCTGCTCGAATTATAAAATAACCTTTTTTCTTTTCAACAACCTCAACATCAACAAATAACATCTTCAACTTTTCAATAGTAGAGGGTGCCCCCTGTTTTTTCTGAATAACAATCCATAACTGTCCGCCCGAAACTAACTTCGCGTGCGCTTGTTCATAGATTTGGTGTACTGTGTCCTTCCCTGCTCGAATAGGTGGATTTGTTAAGATTGCAGCAAAGTCATCCTTCTCAATCGCATCAAAAAGATTACTTTGGAAAATCTCGACATTGCTAATCTTATTTTCAGCCGCATTTTCTTTTGATAGCTGCACGGCACGTTCATTAATATCCGCCATGTAAACAGTTAGTTCATTATTTTCTTTTGCCAAAGCTAAACCAATCGGACCGTAACCACAACCCATGTCTAAAAGGTCACCTGCGACGTCCGGGAATTGAAAGACCTCTATTAATAGCCGACTCCCAAAGTCTATCTCCTTCTTCGAAAATACCCCCGCATCTGAAATAAAACGTAATGTGTTTCCTCTTAGATCAAAAGTAAAACGATTTCTATTACTTTCAACGCTCGGAGTTTCAGAATAATAATGATTGGCCATCTTAACAACCCCACATTTCATCATACTATATATACTATATTACGGCTCTATCAACCAAAGAATAGAACCTACTTTAATTATCGTCTAAAAAGGAATATTTATAGTCATTAAAATGAAAAAAAAACTGGGTGTGGCTCAGCCTCACCCAGTCTGTGTCTTTTATTAAATTACTTAACTTCTACAGAAGCACCAGCATCTTCAAGTTTAGCTTTCATTTCTTCAGATTCCTCTTTAGAAACGCCTTCTTTAATTGGAGCTGGAGCACCATCTACAACAGCTTTAGCTTCTTTTAAACCAAGACCAGTGATTTCACGTACAACTTTGATAACGTTGATTTTAGATCCACCAGCACTTGTAAGAATTACGTCAAATTCAGTTTGCTCTGCAGCAGCGTCGCCACCAGCAGCGCCACCCATAACAGCTACAGGAGCAGCTGCAGTTACGCCAAACTCTTCCTCGATTGCTTTTACTAAGTCGTTTAGTTCTAATACAGTCATTTCTTTGATTGCTTCTAAGATTTGCTCTTTACTCATGATAAATCCTCCTAATCAGATCTCTAATATTTTATCCGAAACTTATGTTACTGAAACAATTATGCACCTTGTTCTTCTTTTTGATCTGCAACAGCTTTTGTAGCCAATGCAAAGTTACGAACAGGAGCTTGAAGTACGCTAAGCAACATAGAAAGTAAACCTTCGCGAGACGGAAGTTCCGCTAAAGCTTTTACTTCTTCAACAGTCGCAATACGACCTTCGATTACACCAGCTTTAATTTCAAGAGCTTCATGTTTCTTTGCAAACTCATTGATAATCTTTGCAGGTGCAACAACATCCTCATCACCAAAAGCAATTGCAGTTGGTCCAACTAGTTGTGCGTCTAACTCAGATAATTCAACTTCAGCTGTTGCACGACGTGCCATCGAGTTTTTATAAACTTTGAACTCAACGCCTGCTTCACGAAGTTGTTTACGAAGTTCAGTAACTTCAGCTACGTTTAATCCACGATAGTCAACGATAATTGTTGATTTGCTATCACGAAGTTTAGTAGCAATTTCTGTTACGACCTCTTGTTTTTTTGCAAGTACGCTCATTTTTACACCTCCTATGGTTCTTTCATACCGTTCAGAAGCCAATATAAAAGCCTCCGCATTTAGACATACGGAGGCCATGTTAGTCATAAATATAACTTAAATGACAACCTCGGTAGGAAATTAAGCGATTAACGCTCCTACTGTCTACGGTATGGATTGCTATTAATAATTCAATTAATAGAACACTTAAATTAGTATACTCTATCGATCGAATGGTGTCAATATATTATTTTGTAACAGATGCTACGTTAACTTTAACACCAGGACCCATTGTTGAAGCAACAGCAACGTTCTTCATGTAAGTACCTTTTGCTGCAGCAGGTTTAACTTTCATTAGAGTATCGATAATTGTAGATAAATTCTCAACTAGTTTGTTTGTTTCAAAAGAAACTTTACCAATTGAGCAGTGGATGTTTCCAGCTTTATCTACACGGTACTCAACTTTACCAGCCTTAATTTCGTTAACAGCTTTTTCTACTTCGAAAGTTACTGTTCCCGTTTTAGGGTTTGGCATTAAACCTTTTGGTCCTAATACACGACCAAGCTTACCAACCTGACCCATCATGTCAGGAGTCGCAACGATTACATCAAAGTCAAACCAGCCTTGGTTGATTTTGTTAATATAATCTTCATCTCCTACATAATCAGCGCCAGCTGCTTCTGCTTCTTTCGCTTTTTCGCCTTTAGCAAATACTAATACGCGTTGAGTTTTACCTGTACCATTTGGTAGTACAACAGCTCCACGGATTTGTTGATCTGCTTTTTTAGGATCTACTCCAAGACGAACAGCGATTTCAACTGTTTCATCAAATTTAGCAGTAGATGCTTTTTTTACAAGCTCAATTGCTTCTTCAGCAGAATAAACTTGATCACGGTCTACTAACTTCGTAGCTTCTTGATATTTTTTTCCTCGTTTAGCCACTTTCATTTCCTCCTCGTTTGTGGTTTTATCGGTAGTACCTCCCACTAATAAAGGTTGCGAACCTAACTTATCGTTAGAAAAGGATTCCTCCTAATCGCAACCTCCTGCAACAAAACATTAGTCTTCGATAACGATTCCCATGCTTCGAGCTGTTCCTTCAACCATACGCATTGCTGCTTCAACATCAGCTGCGTTTAGATCAGGCATTTTTTGCTCAGCGATTTCACGTACTTTGTCACGCTTAACAGTTGCGACTTTTGTACGGTTTGGCTCACCAGAACCAGACTCAATACCAGCTGCTTTCTTAAGAAGAACTGCAGCAGGCGGAGTTTTAGTGATAAATGTAAAAGAACGGTCTTCAAATACCGTAATTTCAACCGGAATGATCAAACCAGCTTGATCAGAAGTACGAGCATTGAATTCTTTACAGAAGCCCATAATGTTTACTCCAGCTTGTCCTAATGCAGGTCCAACTGGTGGTGCTGGGTTTGCTTTCCCTGCTGGGATTTGTAACTTAACCATTTTAATAACCTTTTTAGCCACGCGACACACCTCCTTAGTCCGTGATGTGGTAACCGGGTTTTGCCCTCCCACTCATAGATAGGTATTTCAATTTTTGAATACCCCTATCAAACAAAACAATATTATCACTTTAAAACTAAGATATCAAGTTCTTTTAAAAACTATTTATATCCAGTTTAGCGATCAGAAGAAAGTACAAGCACCCTCAAAGGGGCACCAAAGCTAGACAGGACCTGAAAATATTAAAACCCCAAACTCAAGGGGCTTATGGTCAGATTACCTTTTCAACTTGAGTAAATTCCAATTCAACCGGAGTTTCACGCCCAAACATATTGACGTGAACTTTAACTTTTCTTTTATCAGCTTGAATTTCTTCAATCGTACCGATAAAGTTCGCAAAAGGACCTTCAATCACTCTTACTGACTCCTTAATTTCAAAGTCAATATCCTCTCTCGGTTCGTCAACACCCATTTGTTTTAGAATTCCTTCTATTTCTTCTGGTAGTAAGGCAGTCGGCTTAGAACCCGCTCCTGCTGACCCTACAAACCCCGTAACTCCAGGCGTGTTACGTACAACATACCAAGAATCATCAGTCATAACCATTTCAACAAGGACATAACCAGGAAATACTTTTTTTGTAACTGATTTACTTTTTCCGTTCTTAATTTCAGTTTCTTCTTCAACTGGAACAAGAACGCGAAAAATTTTATCTGTCATATCCATTGTTTCGACTCGCATCTCAAGGTTGGTTTTGACTTTGTTTTCATAACCAGAATACGTGTGAACTACATACCAGCTTTTCTCCATACATTTTAGGACTAAACTCGTCCTTCCCTCCTCTATGGATAAACTCCAAGACTTACTTGATCAACTTTTATCCTAAAATTAAACGAAGCAAACTTGAAATCCCTAGATCAACTACTGCAAAAAAGACTGAAATAAAAGCAACTGTTCCGAGTACGACTAACGTATAACGTGTCAACTCTTTGCGCGTCGGCCAAGTTACTCGTTTCAATTCAGCCATTACTTGACGTAAAAATTTCCAAATGCTTTTTCTTTCACGGTCAGCCAATCATGACACCTCCAGCACTCATCACTTGAGTAAGCAAACATTTATTATTTATTAAATAATAAAAAAGACTTACTGTCTTTTTATTTTGTTTCTTGGTGAAGTGTATGTGTCTTGCAATTTTTGCAAAACTTTTTCATTTCAATGCGGACCGCTTGGTTCTGCATATTCTTATCTGTTGCGTAATTTCTTGATTTACATTCTGAACAGGCTAGTACAGCTTTTTTCCGCATCGAGCACCTCCGAGAAAAACAATTAAGAAATGCTTACATTCTTTTAAACTCTATCATAACGGCTAATTAGTGTCAATAAAGCAAATGGGGTCCATTTCCATTATGTGCATAAAAACAAAAAAATAAACATAAGGCTAACTCCTGTGCCAATCCACACCTTTGTCTCCAGTGTACACTTTCACTTTCAGCAGCCTTATGCTTAGTTTCTAATCTTATAAACTTATTCCTTTTAATTCAACATACCGTTCTAACTTCCTCTTAACTCTTTGTAGTGCGTTATCTATTGATTTCACATGCCGATTTAAATCTGCAGAAATTTCTTGGTACGATCGTCCATCTAGATACAACATAAGAACTTTACGTTCCAACTCACTTAAAATCTCACCCATTTTTAGTTCTATGTCATCAAATTCTTCTTGATTTATGAGCAATTCTTCAGGATCAGTCACTTTAGTTCCACAAATGACATCAAGGAGCGTTCGGTCTGATTCTTCATCATACAACGGTTTATCAAGGGATACATATGAGTTCAGTGGAATATGCTTTTGACGGGTTGCTGTTTTAATAGCTGTAATAATTTGTCTCGTAATACATAGTTCAGCAAATGCTTTAAACGAAGAGAGCTTGTCTCCTTTGTAGTCACGTATTGCCTTGTAAAGTCCAATCATACCTTCCTGTACAATATCCTCGTGATCAGCACCAATTAGAAAATATGATCTCGCCTTTGCTCGTACAAAATTCTTATACTTATTAATCAAGTACTCTAGAGCCGCACTATCTCCCTCTCTAACCTTCTCCACTAATAATTCATCTTCAGCTTGTCCTATATTCGGGTGTATCGTCTCCTTGATTTGAGTGCTCACAAAAATCCCTCCGACCATGACTGATGTTTAGATATAAAATTATTATATAGTACCTTTTTTGGAAGCGTCAACCACTCAAGAGTCCCCTCGACGCCATTTTTCAAAAATTTCAGCCATTTCTTTAGAAAGCGAGATTTTTGTCGAAATTACTGGTTTTCGCCTGCTTTCGACAGTTTTTTTAATACCTTTTTCTGCCGTTTCTAGTTCAATTAGAAGCTCTCGAGCAGACTTCCTTAATGCACCGCTGCCGAAAATGACAGACTGTTCAGTGAAGTCGGATGTAGCTACGTAAATCCGGGTCACTACATTTTTGAGTTCCTTTACGAGTTTTTCGATTCGTTCATCGGCCGTTTCGTTCTCACGTGTATAAATCACCTGCACTCGATGATTTTTATACTTTTTTCCGACGCCAGGAACCATATGGGCATCGAATACTAACATGACTCTAATTCCTGTATAAGCTTGGTACTCTGCCATTTTTTCAATTAATTGATCTCTAGCCAGATTTAAGTCCTTGTTCTTTAATATCCTTAGCTCAGGCCATGCTCCAATAATGTTATAGCCATCCACTAATAAAATATCTTTCATTTTAGCTCCTGCCTATTGGACTGCGCTGACGATAAACCTCGTACATTAAAAGACTTGCTGCTACAGAAGCATTTAAAGAAGTTACTTGACCGACCATCGGTATTTTTACCAGAAAGTCACACTTCTCCTTAATGAGACGACTTATTCCCTTTCCTTCACTACCGATGACTAGACCAATGGACATATTAAAATTCGCTTGCCTATAATCTTCTGTTCCTAGGGCATCCGTTCCTGCAAACCATAAACCTTCTTCTTTCAATTCATCCATTGTACGAGCAATATTAGTTACCCGTACAACCGGCACGTGTTGAATCGCTCCTGTTGAAGCTTTTGCAACAGCTTGAGTTAATCCCACCGCTCTTCGTTTTGGAATAATCACACCGTGAGCACCAACCGCATCAGCTGTTCTTAAGATTGAGCCTAAATTATGCGGGTCTTCTATTTCATCTAAAACGAGAAAGAATGGTTCTTCATTCCGCTCTCGAGCTCGATCAAATAAATCAGACATTTCAGCATATTGATAAGCTGCAATTGAAGCAACTACACCTTGATGATTCTGTGAGTCAACTAGTTGTTCAAGCTTTCGTTTAGGTACATGTTGAACGATTACACCATTTTCTTTAGCAAGTTGTAGAACTTTAGCAACTTGTCCCTTTTGAGTGCCTTCACCTATCCAGATTTTGTTGATCGGATGAGATGCTTTTAGCGCTTCTATAACTGGATTTTTTCCCATAATGAACTCTACTTCTTTACTCATAACCGAACTAGCCCTCTCTTTCTATTAAAAGGAACATCCTTTGAATAATTTCATCTAATCGACTTTGATTACCTAATAGATAATGATATCCAAGTAACGCTTCGAAAGCCGTACTGTAACGATACGTATTATGATCTGTATTTTTAGGAATTGTTCCTGATTTAGCATTTCGACCTCTCATAATGACACTCTGTTCTTCTTCTGTAAAAAAGTTTTCTTCTAGTAACGTACCAATGACTTTAGCTTGTGCCTTAGCTGAAACATAACGAGTTGCTTCATGATGAAGCTTATTGGGTCTTGTTTTTCCAATTGCAATTAAGTGGCAGCGCACATAGGTGTCTAAGATGGCATCACCCATGTACGCTAGTGCTAATGCATTTAACTGTTTAGCATCGATACTATGATCACTAATTTTCATTGAATTATGACCTCTTCCATCGAACGCCTTGTGGTGTATCCTCAAGGATAATTCCCTTTGCTTTTAAATCATCTCTAATTTGATCCGCTAAAGCAAAGTCACGGTTTTTTCTAGCATTAGTACGATCTTCAATTAACTGTTCAATTTCCTCATCTAGTAATTCTTCCTTTAGCTCTAGTTTGATCCCTAAGACAGAACCTAATTCAGTTAACTGCTTAAGAAATGCTTCTAACACAGCTTTTGAAGTTTGTTCTTCACGTAAATAGACATTCGCTTCTTTAGCTAGATCAAACAGAACCGATATCGCATTCGCAGTATTAAAGTCATCGTCCATTTCTTTAATGAAGCGCTCTTTATAACTGTCCACTTTTTCAATCCACGCTTCAGCTTCTTTCCCTAGATCCGCAGTTTCAGCTAAACGATGCTTTAGGTTTTCAACTGTAGTTCGAAGTCGTTCTAACCCATTTTTTGCACTTTCTAACAACTCACCACTGAAATTAATTGGACTTCTATAGTGAGCAAGCAGCATGAAAAACCTTACGACATCTGGTGAATGTTGTTGAATAATGTCATGTACGAGAACGAAATTTCCGAGTGATTTCGACATTTTTTCGTTGTCTATTTTAATATAACCATTATGAATCCAATAATTTGCCATTGTTTTTCCAGTTAAAGCTTCAGATTGAGCAATTTCATTCTCGTGATGAGGGAAGGTTAAATCTTGACCACCGGCATGGATATCAATTGTATCCCCTAAATATTTTTTTACCATCGCTGAACATTCAATATGCCACCCGGGTCTGCCTTTACCCCAAGGGCTATCCCAAGAGATTTCATCTGCTTTTTCTGCTTTCCATAATGCAAAATCTAGTGGATCCTCTTTTCCTAGGTCAACCTCAATACGAGCTCCTGATTGAAGGTCTCCAATGGACTGATCGGAAAGCTTTCCGTACCCATTAAATTTTCTTGTTCGATAATAAACATCACCATTGACTTCATAAGCATATCCTTTATCAATTAATGCCGAGATAAAATCAATAATCTCTGGAATCGTTTCTGTTACCCGTGGGTGATGGTCCGCTTTTTCTACTCCTAAGGCACAAGTATCCTCATGATAGGCATGGATAAATCGCTCAGCAATCGTAGGTACATCTTCACCTAATTCTTTTGCTGCACGAATCAGTTTATCATCAACATCTGTAAAGTTTGAAATAAATGAAACTTCATATCCGCGGTATTGGAAATAACGGCGGACGACATCGAAGACGATAGCTGGTCTCGCATTACCAATGTGAATGTAATTATAAACAGTCGGTCCGCAAACATACATCTTCACTTTACCTTCTTCAATTGGAACAAACTTCTCTTTCTTTCTAGTAAGTGTATTATATAAAAATATTGCCAAAGTCAATCACTCCTAATCCTAGTCTTTTTCTATGACTTGTTTTCGCTTATAATATTCAATTTCCGTACGAAGTGCGCCAATTTGATCTTCTAACTCACGAAACTTATCGGAAATTGGATCTGGTAAATTATGGTGGTCTAAATCCCCTTTTATTTTTACTCCATCCTGAAGCACGACTTTACCTGGGATACCAACGACGGTAGAATTTCTAGGAACCTCTTTTAGAACAACAGACCCGGCTCCAATCCTCGCATTTTCTCCGATTGTAAATGACCCTAAAATCTTAGCTCCTGAAGCAATTAGTACATTATCTTCAATCGTAGGGTGGCGCTTTCCTTTTTCTTTACCAGTTCCACCTAATGTTACACCTTGATAAATGGTTACGTTATCACCAATTTCACATGTTTCCCCTATAACGACTCCCATTCCATGGTCAATAAATAAGCGCTGGCCGATTTGGGCGCCTGGATGAATTTCAATTCCTGTGAAAAAGCGACTAATTTGCGAAATCGAACGTGCAAAGAAATACAATTTTCGTTTCCAAAACCAGTGCGCCAGTCGATGAGACCAAATGGCGTGTACACCAGAATAGGTGAAAATAACTTCTAAACGACTTCTAGCTGCTGGATCTTGATCAAATACGACATCGATATCATTTTTTAATGTTTGAAAAACTTTCTTCATAGTACCTCCCCCATCGCCTTGTTGACTTAAATGGTAAAAAGCGCATAGAAAAAAGCGTCTCTGTGCATATGCACAGAGACGCTTTCAGCGCGGTTCCACTCTGTTTAAGCAATGTATGATTGCTTCTCCTCTTCTACGATAACGGCGTAACCGCTCTTACCTACTTAAACGTTCAATAAGAGACTCTAAGGCGCAACTTCAGAACGACTAATCTTAAACCACTTTCAGCCTGGATGGTTCTCTCTGAAAAGACAGCTACGTTCCTACTCTACCTTGTCTTCGTTTTAACTTGTTTAGTTATGTTGTAACGCTTGCTTCAGACGTTGAATAACTGACTCTTTACCAAGTAGTTCAAGAGTATCTGGTAAATCGCGTCCGTGCGTTTGTCCTGTTGTTGCTACACGAATTGGCATAAATAACTTTTTCCCTTTATGCCCTGTTGCTTTTTGTGTCGCTTTCGTTGCCTTATTAATGTTTTCTGCCGTATATGTTTCTGTTGCTTCAAGCTCATTAATAAACTGTTGCAATACTTCTGGAACTTGCTCTTCAGCTAATATTCCTTTTGCTTCTTCATTATAATCGATTTCTGTTTTGAAAAACAACTCTGTAAGCTCAACGATTTCAGCACCGTAAGACATCTGTTCTTGGTACAATCCAATTAAGCGCTTCGCCCAATCCTTTTGCCGAGCAGACATATCTTGCGGAAGTCTTCCAGCACGAATTAAATGCGGTAAAGCTAATTCAACCACACGATCCAAATCAGTTTCTTTCATGTATTGGTTGTTCATCCATGCTAATTTATCGGTATCGAATACAGCGGGAGCCTTCGCTACTCTATCTAAGCTAAATTGCTCAATTAGCTCAGCTTTTGTAAACTTTTCTTCTTCCCCAACAGGCGACCATCCTAACAGTGCAAGAAAGTTAACGATCGCTTCCGGTAAGTATCCTAAATCACGGTACTGCTCTACAAATTGAATAATTGATTCATCACGCTTACTCATTTTTTGACGATCTGGATTTAAAATAAGTGAAGCATGAGCAAATCTCGGTACTTCCCAGCCAAATGCCTCATAAAGCATCGCCTGGCGCGGCGTATTTGATAAGTGCTCTTCCCCACGTATCACATGGGTAATTTTCATTAGATGATCATCAACCACTACTGCAAAATTATACATTGGAATGCCATCTTTTCTAGCAATAACAAAGTCACCAATTCCATCGGACTCAAAACTCACTTCGCCACGAACCGCATCATCGATAACATACGTTTTACCTTCTTGTACACGGAAGCGCACAACTGGTTTAAGGCCCTTCTCTTCGTATGCTTTTCGTTGCTCTTCTGTCAAATCTCGATCTCGTCCACTATATTTCGGATTTTCACCTTTAGCAATTTGAGCTTCACGTTCTGCTTCAAGTTCTTCCTCCGTCATATAACAGTAATACGCTTTCTTTTCATCGATTAGCTGTTGAAGATATTTTTTATAAATATCTAAACGCTCCATACAACTATATGGGCCGTATTCACCACCTATATCTACACTTTCATCCCACTCAATTTGAAGCCATTTTAAACTTTCTAATAGCTTCTCTTTCGCATTCTCTACATTTCTTGCTTGATCTGTATCTTCTATACGTAAAATAAATTTACCGCCCTGATTTCTAGCGTATAAATAATTAAAAAGAGCGGATCTTGCTCCTCCAATATGTAAGTGCCCTGTAGGACTAGGGGCAAAACGTACTCTCACTTCATTTGACATAGTGACACCTTCCCATTCTCTCGTTTCACATAGTTATTCTGTAACATATTATTACGAACTGAAGCTATTCGGTCAAGCGTTTTAGGAAACTTAACTCAAGAAAAGCGCAAGGCGCCTGCTTATCGGCGACAAGCGCTGGAGGGCCAGCAATACGCGTCTCGCTTTTTAGACACGTTTGCTGGCCCGAAGCGACCTCGAGCCGATGGCGCCTGGAGCTAGACACCTTAGAATTTTATACTTTCTTACTCTATAAAGACAAGCGGTCCAGTTGCGCTTATCCTGCTTTAATTTTATTCTTTTGTTAATAAAATAACAGCTTGAGCTGCGATACCTTCGCCCCTGCCAGTAAAACCGAGTTTTTCAGTTGTCGTAGCTTTTACATTTACTTGTTCTACAGTTCCCTCTAATAGTTGGGCAATTCGTTCTCTCATTCTGGAAATGTGCGGCGCCATTTTTGGCTGTTGGGCAATAATCGTACAATCAATATTTCCCAGTGAATACCCCTTCATTTTTACAATCTCCCAGACATGTTCAAGCAACTTTGCTGAATCCGAATCTTTAAATGCAGGGTCTGTATCAGGAAAGTGCTTTCCGATATCCCCCTCCCCGATTGCTCCTAGAGCAGCATCCGCAATCGTATGTAACAAAACATCTGCATCTGAATGACCAAGTAACCCTTTTTCATGTTCGATTTCAATCCCACCAATAATAAGCGGACGTCCTTCTACTAATTGATGAACATCAAATCCTTGTCCAACTCTAATCATCATTCTTTCCCCTTTCGACTTGCTAATATGGCTTCGGCAAATAATAAATCTTCTGGTGTTGTTAATTTCATATTTAAATAGTCCCCTTCAACAATGGCAACTGCTTCATTCATATTTTCAACCAAACTTGCATCATCTGTTCCTAAGAAAGACTGTTGTTTCGCCAGCTCATATGCTTCTTTTATAAGTGACAGACGAAAAGCTTGTGGGGTTTGAACAGCCCACAAGCTTGAACGCTCCATCGTTTTTTCGACTTTGCTTTCAGTTACCTTTTTAATCGTATCTTTTACAGGAACCGCTAAAACAGCTGCTCCAGTTTCATTTGCACATAGAACTAATTCGTGGATTTTCGCTTGTTCAATAAAAGGGCGAGCACCATCATGAATGAGGACAATCGTTTCATCTTTTATCACATCTAATCCATTAGAGACACTATACTGTCTTTCTGATCCACCCATTACATAGTCATTCACTTTTTGAAGGTTATAATCACGAACTAAATTCATCATGATTTCTTTCTCTTCTTTATTCGTAACAAGAATGATTTGGCGACACCATGGATCTTTTTCAAATACAAGAAGAGTATGAATAATAAGGGGAATGCTAGATAATTGCAAAAATTGTTTGTTTTGTCCTGCCTTCATTCGTTTTCCTTGCCCTGCTGCAGGAATAACTACTGAATAGTTCATAATCTCCTCACCACTACCTTATTTAGTTCTAATATTTATAATGCCTTTTCAAGTAATTTAGGCTTGGCAAAAATCATCCGCCCTGCACTTGTTTGAAGAACACTCGTAACAATTACATCAATTTGTTTACCAATGTAATCTCGACCGCCTTCAACGACGATCATTGTTCCGTCATCTAAGTAAGCAACACCTTGATTGTGCTCTTTCCCATCTTTAATCACTTGAACATTTAATTCTTCGCCAGGAAGAACAACTGGCTTAACCGCATTTGCCAAGTCATTAATATTTAAAACAGGAACACCTTGCAACTCACAAACTTTATTCAAGTTAAAATCGTTTGTAACTACAATACCTGAAAGCAATTTGGCTAGCTTTACTAACTTGCTGTCCACTTCTTGAATTTCATCAAAATCACCTTCATATATTTCAACCTTGATTGGTAATTCCTTTTGGATTTTATTCAAGATATCTAATCCACGACGACCCCGGTTTCTTTTTAGCACATCCGAAGAATCGGCAATATGTTGTAACTCTTCCAATACAAATTCAGGAATAATTAATGTCCCCTCTAAAAATCCTGTTTTACAAATATCTGCAATACGACCGTCAATAATAACACTAGTATCTAGTAGTTTCATCGTGCGGGTTTGTTCTTTTTCGACGTCTCCATCTTTCTTTTTGTCTTTGCGTTGTGCGACCGAAAAGAGATTTATAAGTTCATCACGCTTTTTAAATCCAATCTGGAAACCAAAGTAACCAAGGAAAAAAGTAATAAAGATCGGTAAAACTGAGCTGATCACAGGTACTTGAATCGCGTCAATTGGGATCCCAATCAAGTAGGCAACAATTAAACCTACGATAAGACCCATTGTTCCAAAAAGTACGTCGGTTATTGGTGCTTTCACAATGGCTTCTTCCATCAACCTCATCAAACCAACGATATAATCAGCTAACCAAAAAGTAGAAAGATAAAAAATAATTGCTCCAAAAACTGCTCCTGCATAAGAACTCATAACCCAATTTGGCAACTCACCAAAATTTAGGATTTCAATTAATTCAGGAATGAATAGAAACCCTAACGTCCCACCTATTAGGACAAAAAATAGTTGGACTATTCGTTTTAGCATGATTTCACCTCCTTTTACTATTATAGACAAACTTTTTCTTTTGAAACGTACCAACCTATATTTTCCACAAAATCACACAATAATTCTAAGGTAGTATACAATTAACCGTATCAGATGTCCTTGTTCAATGTCAATTTAAAACTATCCATTATATATCTTTCTCCTAAATTCGTCAACACATTACAACTGAAATGACCTTTTTTGTCGAAATAGATTATATATGGCGATCAATAAATAGTTGTTCCTGAATTCGATTTAACCCATGTTTAATCATTTTCGCACGTGCTTCTCCAATTCCTTCAACTTCATCAAGCTCTTTAATAGACGCAACCATAATTTGACTTAAATCCCCGTATGTATCTATTAAATTCTCTATGACAAGAGATGGTAAACGTGGAATTTTGTATAGAATGCGATATCCCCTAGGACAGACGGTTTGCTCTTGGATATTGAAGTTTTTCGAGTATCCCAGCAACTTAACGACAAGCTGCTCGTCTAGTAACTCTTCATTCGATAACTTCTGTAAATCTTTTAACGTTTCATAAGCATCTTGTGACTTTTCTTTGACGTAGTCCTTAATTAATAGAAGTGCTTCTTTCTCAATATTAGAGACAAGTTCATTCAACTGCATAGTAATTAAACGCCCTTCACTACCAAGCTCGTTTACATAGTTTAAGATTTCGTTTTTTATACGTAATACCATTTGCACTCGGTGAATGACTTGAAACACTTCTTGAAAAGTGACAAGTTCCTCAAACTCTAATGCTCCTAAATTTGTAATACCTTGATCTAATACTGTCTTGTATTTCTCTAACGTTTGAATGGCTTGATTAGCCTTCGTCAAAATAACGCCAATATCTCGCAACGAATATTGGTACTCTCCTTTATACAGCGTAATAACATTGCGACGTTGTGAAATCGAGATGACTAAATTCCCTGTTTGTTTCGCAACACGCTCTGCTGTTCTATGACGGATCCCCGTTTCATTCGAAGAAATCGAGTTATTAGGGTTAAGTTGCGTATTTGCATATAAAATACTTTGCCCATCTTTACTTAAAATGATTGCACCATCCATTTTAGCTAGCTCATATAAATAAGCGGGTGAAAATTCACAATCGATAAAAAAGCCGCCATCTACGATATTTTGCATCTCTGCATTGTACCCTAAAACGATTAATCCACCTGTTTTAGCTCTAAGTACATTATCAATACCATCTCTTAATGCTGTCCCTGGCGCTACTAGTTTTAAAATATCGGTGATAAACTTTCCTTTTTTTCGTTCTTCCATTCTTAGCCTCCTAGCGCAACGTCTAGAGCATCTTCAAGCGTTTCCACCCCAATGACTTGAATACTCTTTGGAATCGTCCAGCCGCCGATATTTTTCTGAGGAATAATCGCTCGCTTAAAACCGAGCTTTGCCGCCTCATTAATTCGTTGCTCAATTCTAGCTACTCGTCTAACTTCCCCTGTTAATCCAACTTCTCCAATCATTACATCTGTCGGCTGCGTCGATTGATTCCTAAAGCTGGACGCAATACTTAAAGCAATGGCTAAATCAATAGCTGGCTCATCTAAACGAACCCCACCTGCCACATTTAAATAGGCATCTTGGCTTTGCAATAACAACCCGACTCGCTTTTCCAATACTGCCATTAAGAGCGACACTCGATTATGGTCAATTCCTGTAGCCATTCTTCTAGGGTTACCAAAGCTTGTTGGCGAAACAAGTGCTTGAATTTCAACTAAAACGGGCCTTGTTCCCTCCATCGATGCTACGACTGTCGAGCCTGCTGCTCCTTCTGTTCTTTCCTCTAGAAAGATCTCAGATGGATTGACGACTTCTTCTAGTCCGCCTTCCTTCATTTCAAATATCCCGATTTCATTCGTTGAGCCAAAGCGATTTTTCACTGCTCTTAAAATTCGATAGGTATGATGCCTTTCTCCTTCAAAGTAAAGAACAGAATCTACCATATGCTCTAATAGTTTAGGACCGGCAATTGATCCTTGTTTCGTAACGTGACCGACGATAAAAATTGCAATTCCTTTCGTTTTGGCAATTTTCATAAACGCCGCAGTACATTCTCTGACTTGTGAAACACTCCCCGGTGCAGAAGTAACATCTTGATGGAACACCGTTTGAATAGAATCAATTACAACGAGTGTTGGTTGAATGTCGTTAATGGCCTTCTCAATATAATCGACATCTGTCTCCGATAACACATATAATTGATCAGCTAAGACACCTAATCGATCTGCTCTTAGCTTCGTTTGTTTCATCGATTCTTCTCCAGAAATATAAAGCACTTTATAAGAGTTCTTAGCTAACTGATAGGAAAGCTGAAGTAAAATCGTAGACTTCCCAATACCGGGGTCTCCACCTACTAATACAAGTGAGCCCGGCACAATGCCCCCACCTAATACGCGATTTAACTCTTTCATTTCAGTACTAATTCTTTCCTCAAGTTCGTTTTCTACTTTGGTGATTGATTGTGGTCGACTTGAAGTTTCCGTACGCTCGCCGGTAACAAAGCTTCGTCCTTTCGTTGCAGACTCAGCAAATTCCTCGACCATCGAATTCCAACTTTGACAGCCTGGACATTTACCCATCCATTTCGTGGATTCATAACCACATTCTTGACATACAAATTTCGTTTTCTTTTTCGCCATTCTATTCCCCTCTTTATAACCTACTCTTATGTTAATTGTATCATGAATGGTTTTTAGAAAAACACGACTTATTACCAAAAGAAGTATAAGTAGATGGCTTTTCTTTGTATATCCTAATGATTGAAAAAGAACTGAAAGAGAAATATCTCCCCCAGTTCCCTTTCTTAAAAGCTATTACTTTTAGACTTGTGCACTTTCTTTTGTTTCAACGACAAGCTCATTCTCTTTTACATCGATAATTGCTTTTTGTCCTTTTTTAATATTTCCTTTTAACAATTCTTCAGATAGACGGTCCTCGACTTGTTTTTGCAGGGCTCGACGCAGTGGACGCGCTCCATACTCTGGGTCAAATCCTTCATCCGAAATTTTATCTTTGGCCGCTTCAGTCAATTCAAATTGAATGCCTTGTTCAGCAAGACGCTTTTCTAACTGTTCTGCCATTAAACTAATGATCTCACGGATATGTTTCTTCTCAAGAGAGTGGAAGACAATGATCTCATCGATACGATTTAGGAACTCTGGACGGAAGCTATTTTTTAGCTCAGTCATGACTTTACCTTTCATATCTTTATAGTTTTGATCCTCACTATCTACAGTGAAACCAAGTGATTTATTTTTGCGAAGAGTACTAGCCCCTACGTTAGACGTCATAATAACAGCTGTATTTCTAAAGTCTACTGTACGCCCTTTAGAGTCCGTTAGTCTTCCATCTTCTAATACTTGTAATAGAATATTAAAAACTTCTGGGTGCGCTTTTTCAATTTCGTCAAGTAAGATAACGGAATATGGATTACGACGAACTTTCTCCGTTAATTGTCCACCCTCATCATGACCAACATAACCTGGAGGTGAGCCAACTAAACGACTCGTTGCATGCTTTTCCATGTATTCAGACATATCAATACGAATAAACGCATCTTCATCGCCAAATAATGTTTCTGCAACAGCACGAGCAAGTTCGGTTTTACCTACACCTGTAGGACCTAAGAAAATAAATGAACCAATTGGACGTTTTGGATCTTTTAAGCCAGCACGCGCACGACGAACGGCCTTAGAAATAGCTTTTACAGCCTCCCCTTGACCAATCACACGTTTGTGAAGAATTTCTTCCATACGAAGAAGACGATCTGTTTCTTCTTCTACTAGTCTTGATACAGGAATTCCTGTCCAGCTTGTAACGACTTGGGCAATATCTTCTACAGTTACTTCTGTATTTTCTTGCCCTTGTTTCTTTTTCCACTCATTTTTCATGGAATCTAGTTCTTCTCGTAAACGTTGCTCTGAGTCACGTAAAGAAGCTGCCTTTTCAAATTCTTGGCTTTGAACTGCTGCATCTTTTTCTTTTCGAGTTTCTTCTAGTCTACCTTCAAGTTCTTTTAAGTTCGGTGGTGCTGTATATGAACGTAAACGGACTTTTGAAGCAGCTTCATCAATTAGATCAATCGCTTTATCTGGTAAAAAACGGTCGGAAATATAGCGATCTGACAGTTTAACTGCCTCTTCAATCGCAGCATCTGTAATTGTTACACGGTGATGCGCCTCATAACGGTCACGTAACCCTTTTAAAATCTGAACGGACTCGTCATTTGTCGGCTCATTGACTTGGATTGGCTGGAAACGACGTTCTAAAGCCGCATCTTTTTCAATGTACTTACGGTACTCATCTATAGTGGTTGCACCAATACATTGTAACTCACCGCGAGCAAGTGAAGGCTTTAAGATATTTGATGCATCAATTGCTCCCTCAGCGCCCCCTGCTCCAATAAGAGTATGAAGCTCATCAATAAATAAGATTACGTTACCAGCTTGACGAATTTCATCCATTACTTTTTTCAAACGGTCCTCAAACTCACCACGATATTTTGTACCGGCTACGACCGTACCCATATCTAAGGTCATCACACGCTTATTACGTAGAGTTTCAGGAACTTCATTATTAATAATTTCCTGTGCTAACCCTTCTGCTATCGCCGTTTTACCAACCCCTGGTTCACCAATTAGAACTGGATTGTTTTTTGTACGGCGGCTAAGAACTTGGATGACACGCTCGATTTCTTTGCTTCTTCCAATCACAGGGTCTAACGCTTCTTCTTTAGCAATCGCCGTAAGATCACGCGCTAGACTATCCAAAGTTGGTGTATTGGCATGAGCAGTTGCTCCAGATTGTTGGTTACTACCCGACGCCTCACTGCTTCCAAGTAGTTGTAGCACTTGTTGGCGAGCTTTATTCAAACTCACCCCTAAATTGTTTAGGACACGAGCAGCTACACCTTCTCCTTCACGAATTAACCCTAATAGTATATGTTCAGTTCCAACGTAGGAATGACCTAATTTTCTTGCTTCATCCATTGAAAGTTCAATGACTTTTTTGGCACGCGGAGTATAGTGGATGGTCTTCGTTCCTTCTTGACCAGTACCGATTAGAGTTTCTACTTCATTTTGAATTTTATCTGAACCTAGACCTAAGGCTTGAAGGGCTTTGGCAGCAATCCCTTCTCCTTCACGGATAAGACCTAGTAGAATATGTTCAGTCCCAATATTATTATGACCAAGACGGATCGCTTCTTCTTGTGCTAACGCCAATACTTTTTGAGCTCTTTCTGTAAATCTTCCAAACATCATATTCATCCACCTCCAAGATTATTTCTGGACGCCTTCTAGTTTAAGACGTTCTCTAATAAGTGCTGCTCTTCGCTCATCTCTTTGATTTGGAGAGAGCGTTTCCCCGGCGAACTGCTGTAAAAATCCTGGTTGAGTTAATATCATAAGTTCATTAAGGATATTACCTGAAATACCTTCAATTAAACCTAGATCAATTCCCAATCGTACTTCTGATAAGCGTTGTGCCGCTTCCTTCGACTCCATAATTCTACTATTTGATAAAACTCCAAAAGAACGATAGACACGATCCTCTAATTGAATTTTTGAGGATTGTAATAACCTTTCTCTCGCTGAGCGTTCTTGTTGAATTAATTGGATAACCACTCCACGTAAATCTTCAACAATATCTTGTTCTGATTTTCCTAGCGTCATTTGATTTGAAATTTGGAACAAGTTCCCTAAGGCTTCGCTACCTTCACCGTAAATCCCCCGAACAACTAACCCCAGCTGGTTAATGGCCGGTAATATTTTATTTAATTGTTGTGTCATGACCAGGGCAGGAAGATGCATCATAACAGAAGCTCTCAAGCCAGTTCCTACATTCGTTGGACAGCTAGTTAAGTACCCTCGTTTTTCATCGAAAGCATAAGTCAACTTATCTTCAATCCAATCATCTAAACCACTAGCGAGTACAAGCCCTTCGCTTAATTGAAATCCAGAAAACAAGCATTGGATTCGTAGATGATCTTCTTCATTAATCATGATGCTGACTGATTCATCCTCACTTAGTAGAACAGCACCATGCTTTGATTCTTCTGATAAATGAGGACTAATCAAATGCTTTTCAACTAATACTTTCTTTACATTAGCTTTTAAATCATCCATATGGAGTAACTCTAGTTGGCCAACTGAGTTATAAGGGTTTTTCATTAAATTTGTGCTAATGTGGTTAACAATTAACTTGGCTTCCTCCATAGTAGCCAAAATAGGAAACGTAAAATCTTTTAGGTTCCTAGCTAATCTTATTCGGCTACTCAACACAATATCCGAATCTGGTCCATCTTTTTTCATCCAAGGGCTAATTGCTTCACTAATAAAACGTTCAAGTGACATAAATTACCCCTCCCCTTGATTGAATATAGATTTTTCTAATGTACGGATTTGATCTCTTACAGTCGCAGCTTCTTCAAATTCCTCTTTCGCAATATGCTGTTGTAACGCCTCTTTTAACGAATTAATCTTCCTACGAACCTCTATAGTTCCACCGATTCTTTTAGGTATTTTCCCTGAGTGTGAGTGATTACCGCTATGGACTTTCTTTAAAATAGGATCAAGTTTATCACTAAAGGTTTCGTAACAAGTGGCACACCCAAACCTACCAGTTCGAACAAATTGTTCATAGGACATTTTACATTTCTCACAAGTTAATGGCTGTCTTGGATTTACTCCTGACGTTTGCCCTTTAGAAACGGGTTGTTCGAAGTTTAATAACCCTGATAACAATTGATGAATAGAAAAGCTATTCGACCCTGGAAAGTACTCTCCTTTTTCTTTCGCACAATGTTCACATATATGGAACTCGGTTTTTTCACCGTTAATTATTTTAGTGAAGTGTAAAGTGGCAGGACGTTTATTACACTCCTGACAAATCATGAAAACCACCTCTCCCTTCAAAACATTAGATACGGATTGTATGGAAAAAAACCATAGCTACTCTCGATATTTTAAAGTTTGGAGCATTGACTTGAGAACATTCGCTCGAATATAATCCCGCAGTAAAGTATTATTTGTATTAAATAATGTAGGATCAATCACACTAAACATTAAATTCGCTTCACGCTTAGATACAGCACCCTCTTCGTATAACCTCGAAATCAAGTCTTCTGCATTAGCTTGACTTACCTTATCACCAATAAGCTGCATCATCTGTTCAAAGAGGTCTGACTGATTGTGCGCTTTTACTTTTATTATTCGAATGTACCCGCCTCCACCGCGTTTACTTTCAACAATATAGCCTCTTTCAATGGTAAAGCGTGTACTAATCACATAATTTATTTGTGATGGAACACATTGAAATTGTTTCGCTAGTTCGCTTCTTTTAATTTCTATAAGCTCCCCATCACTATCAGTTAAAATATTTTTTAAATACTGCTCAATAATATCAGAGATATTTCTCATCATGCCCCCTCCCTTGACTTTGACTATATTTGACTATATTAATTATAAAAAAAATAACTGAGAGTTGCAAACACATACACCTATAATTATTGCCCAAAATATGAGTTTCATTCGATTTTATGTATGTTAAAGATTCTTTTCGAGATCCATATGTAAAAATCCTCTTTCCTATTAACAAAATTAGCGGAAACATTACGGATTATCTGTTGTCATTAGTCCATCTGCTTAATCTTTTTAAGTGTAACAAAATATCCATTTTCTCGACTTAAAACAAGATTTTTAGACTTTAGTAAGATTGATTAGGTTTATGTTTTTAACTAACTACTACTGCTTCGAGGTTGCGCGTATAATTTTATTGATGTTCATCTTTTGTTTCGCGGTCTGAGAGGCTCTTATTTTACTAAAACCATGTGATATTCACTAAAATTTCTTGCAATAAGGGCTTCTGAGTCCTCTTAATACATAAAGTAGTATCTACTCATCCCTTTGAAAAAAATTGTCAAACAATGATAAACAAAATGAAATGAATCTAAAAAAGCACAACCCATTTGGGTTGTGCTTTGTGCCTAGCGACGTCCTACTCTCACAGGGGGAAGCCCCCAACTACCATCGGCGCTGAAGAGCTTAACTTCCGTGTTCGGCATGGGAACGGGTGTGACCTCTTCGCTATCGCCACTAGACATTACGGATTTTGATAAGCTTAGAATTTCTTCGTCAGTTTTGCCCTTCCGGTACTCACGTATTTAGATACGATCCGTTCCTCAGGACTTCACTTCCT
>NZ_JBLWFS010000022.1:0-64649 GCF_048323755.1 Alkalihalobacterium sp. APHAB7 | reverse complement strand
TTTACATCCTCAAAAACTTCGATTTTCTTCTTAGGCATTAACTCACCACCTTTATCGATTATCTTCGTTAAAAAGATTGTACTCTGTATCGATTTTGGTGTCCAAGTCATTAAGGGGGCTTAAAAGGTTTTCACGACTTTATTGTCCGTTTTTTTATTTTATTGTCCAAAATCGAAATTTATTGTCCGATTTCAATTTTTATTGTCCGATTTCTCACTTTTATTTGCCAAAATGTGAACACCACGCCTCACATGGACTTCACTCCAGTGATGGCGTGGTGTGGTAAACTAGTTCCCCAACAATTCGCGGGTTTTCTCTAAAATTTCTTCATCTTTCAAGCGGAATTTAAATTCAACACGGCGGGATGCTTGATTGCTGTAGTTCCCATCTGCATCGGTACGCCCTTCACTGTAGGACCTTCCGTTCACTGTTAGTTTATCTTTCAAGTGTTCTTGAATGTTTTTATACGGGAAATCTTCACTTAGAATATACTCGGCTACACTAAACGCACGTTGCTGAGACAGTTCTAAATTGTACAAGTAACTACCGATCTTATCGGCGTGCCCTTCGATAATGATTTCCGAAATGTAATCTTCATAGCCGCTTGCTAATAACACATCTAAATAAGCGGGGACGAACTCATCTAAAAATTGGAACGCCTCTGGCTTTAATTCAGTCGCATCAAACTCAAACAAAATGTCCGTGTTAAAAATCAATGCACCCGTTTTCTCATCGATTTCAATATTTAAAGTTGAGTCGCTGAATTCTTCATTTAAGTCTTGGATTAAATTGACGCGAACGCCCATAATTTGATCGATCGTTCGTTTCATTTCTTGGATTTGAAATGATTTAATGACCATCATGATGATAAAAATGAGGATAAAACATAGTAAGATCGCCGTTAACAAGTCCGTAAATGACGGCCAAAAGTGCCCTTCCTCCTGCTCTCCGTTAAACAGCTTTTTATATTTATTAATCATTGCTTACAACCCTTACTCGCTCATTTTGCCTTATCGACTCTTGTGAGATCAGATGAAGCTGACGATTTAACTGTTGGAATTCTTGACCTAAGTCATTCATCGTTTGCTGGAGGGAGCGGGCACTTCTTACTTGATTTTCTTCCGTAATATCACCGATTTGCTTAAACTCTTTTTTGATCGCGTCATTCATCTGGACGACATAATCACCGATGTTGCGGCTCACTTTATCTAACTTGTCTCCTAGCGTTCCTTCTAGATTTGTAACGTAGCGGTTCATCGTATCTTTTAGTGCGTTGACACTTGAGTCGATTTGATTTTCTCTATGATTAAATGAGTCGCCTATTTGTGTGATTGTTCGATTAATTTCATTCAGTAATTGGTAGTTTTGTTGACCTGTTTGCTCATAGGAACGTGTCGCATCGCTCAAGTGTTTTTCAAATGTATGCGCATTGGCCGATTGTGCTTTTAATTGATTAATAAATTCATGGTTGAACTGCTTCAACTCATCAAATCGATACGATAAAAGATTGCGATATTCCGTTTGCGCTTTGTTAATCGTGTCCAGTGAATCGGGCAGACGAACGATTGAATGGTTCAGTTTATTGAAGTCATTTTTCAGTTCGTTTAAATAGGTTGTAATAGAAGTAAGTTTTGAGCTTACATCTTCACCGAAAATCCGCTCAAATTGCTGATTATTTTGCTGCATCATTTTCACTAGGTTTTCACTCTGGGCGTTCATTCGGTCAAATGATACATGTATCGCTTCTTGCCTTTCTGCTACAGAAGAGAAGTAATCTTTTAGATCAACGACCGAGTTTTGGAACTCATTCATCGTCTGCATTTGAGACGTAGCTAGTTCATCAATTTTTTTATACGTTTCAGTGAACGCACTCGTCATTCGTTCATTGCGTTGGTCCATTTTATAAAAGTATTGAAAGAGTTGATCAAAGTTCTTATTGAGCTTCGTTACTCCTTTATCAAAACCGCTTGTTAAATCTCTCATACTATTAAAGATAACAACGAAATCTTTTAAGTTTTGTGTTAAGCCTTCATTAAATTTAGCTAAATCTTTCGCAGATTGCTGTAGACCGACTGTATATTCTTGAAAGCCCTGGAACGATTGAACGATGCTTTGCAATGATTCCTGATTCGTTTCCCGTAATTCGACAATGGAAGCATTAATGGTTTCAGACACATCGATGAGTCGGGCCATTCCATCTTGTTCGTTTTCTTCTAAATAAGACTCGGTCTTTAACATAATATCGGTTAACAGGAATTCCGTATTCGCTACTCTAGTAACAACCGTCATGATGAGGGATAATCCCATACCGACAATACTCGTGTAGAACGCCACATCAATACCAGCAAGGACGAGCGCGACATTCTCCACCAGCTGATCCCCAGTGGCATCAATACTTCCAAGCGACATCGCAAGTCCGATAAACGTTCCTAGTACACCGACTAAGATAAAAACCGACACCGTCATTTGGATCATTTTAATGAGACTAACGACAGGAACATTAAACACACGCCAACTAGAGAACTTATTTTGAACAAACGTTTCTACTTTAACTGCATCTTGATTTTTACTAGTATCAAATTCTTCTTTAAATTTATTTAACGGTGCAATATCCAATGAATTTGTATCATTGATATGATTTCGTATTCTCCTCAACTTGCTAAACAACGTAAAATGAAGCACAATCGCTGCGACAAATGTCAGAAATAACACCATGAAAATAAGCTCAATCATTGGATTGGCTAAAACCGCTTGGGCTTGCTGTTCACTCGTAAAAAACGTCAAAATAGCTTCAACCATGATAAATCCCCCTATTTGAAAAACTAAGATGTTGTCTCGCCCTAAAACGTTCGTTCACTTTAACGATGGAATGATCCGTGTGATGGTCACTAATCGATGAGTTTCCATAGGCCAAGCCCCAATTGGAGTACTTGTCACCCTTGTTAATAGCTATTCAGAACTTGGCCAAATCATGCATACAAGCCGGGGGAGTTTTACGCTATGATTAAAGCTTTTGGGATTTGATTTTATAGGAGAATTTAGTTGAACCTAAATTAATCAATGGCAGGTGTCTTTTACTTTTTGTCTAGATGTTGAGGCTAACGATGGGTTGAAATTCTAAATTTAAATGATGAAGACACACTTTGGACAATAAAAATTAAAATCGGACAGTATATTTTTAAATCGGACAATAAAAATCGAAATCAGACAATAAATTTTCAAAACGGACAATAAATTCTCCAAAACGGACAATAACTCTTCTCGTTTCTTCGGTAAATATTCATTTCCCACTTTAGAACCCCTCATGAACTACTCCTGATCTGGAAAAGATATACTAAGACCTTGATGAAGGAGTATACAACATGACACTCGATGCATTTATAATGGGGTTGGCCTTTATATTGATACATCTCCTCGCCAATGAAGTCATTCCGTCTGATCGGATTAAGCGGTTAAAGTGGTTTTCCTTTTCTGGTGGACTCGCTGTATCGTATGTATTCGTATACGTTCTGCCGACTTTACACAAAGAGCAAATTATCGTTAAAAAGTACGGGGATTATTTTACGATGGAGTCTGAGCTGTACTTTATTGGATTAATTGGGCTGTTAATCTTTTACGGCATACAGAAAGTCGTTAGAAAGGCGCAGCTTAACGATAAAACACATAAAGCGCGAACTCTCTTTTGGTTACAAATTATCTTTTTTGGCATTTATAATATGTTAGTCGCTTATACGATCATTTCACACGATGTGTTAGGAATTCAGGCCGTTTTCTATGGACTAGCAGTAGGGCTGCATTTTGTTGCAGTTGCCCATGATTTATGGAGAGAGTATGCCGATATTTATAATCATGTTGGCCGTTACGTTCTTGCGACAGGCATTCTAGCAGGATGGTTGTTGGGAGTCACAATTGATTTGTCACCTTTCATTGAATCGATTATTTTTGCCTTTATTTCGGGAGCAATGATATTGAACGTGCTTAAATATGAACTGCCGCCGGATGATGAAGCGCATTATCTTACGTTTACGATTGGGGTTGTATCTTACACCACAGTCACGATGTCCCTAAAGTTTTTCTTTCAGTGGTAAGGAAATTTTATATGCAACAAACAAGGCATAGAGAAATACATCCTCTATGCCTTCACTTCCGCAGATCTATGATAGACTAGCCGATCATTCATCCTCAATCACTAGCATGTTGGAATCATCAAACTCCCAAAACTCCCCGTAGGCCACTTCCCAATAGTAGCCATCTAAGTCGGTAAAATAACCACCATAACCGCCCCAATCCGTTTTTTGCGGCTGTTTGACAATGACGGCACCTGCTAACTCGGCCTGGGCTAAAATGTCATCCACTTCTTCCATCGATTTAGCATTGTAAGCTAACGTAATCCCAGGGAAACCTGTACCGATTTGTGGAGGTTGTCTTGGATTGATATCTTTAGCAAGCTCTTCTAGTGGATATAGAGCAATTTTTGTTCCTTCGTTTTTGAAAAAAATAATATCTGGATTAGACTCAGGTCCTTTGATCGACGTATCAAATCCTATCTTTTTAAAAAACTCATGGCTCTTTACAATGTCTTTAGTGCCTAGTGTAATAATGTTTAGTCTGTTCATTTTGAGCTCCTTTACAAATTAATGACTTGTGCTTAAGTCAAATACAGCACATTGCACCTTCAATACAATGTACTATTAAAATATTTTACTTTGGATAAATTAAGGAAAACAATGATTAAACCTTGCTGTTGTTTAATGCATCAGATAGCCCGTTCCATTTTCCACGAGTCTACACTATACAAAAAAAGCGATAGCTTGCCGCCGCTTTCCTCTCATTTATTTCTTATCATTTGTACAATTGCTTCGACAACGAGTTCTTGCTGAACTTCCCGTGAAATGGTACTTTTTCCATCGCCACTTTGTAGACCGTAATAACCAAAATTAGAATGATTTCCGCCCTCAATTTCAATAAATACCGTGTCTGTCGGCAAAATATCCTTCGTTTCAATATATTTTTCATAATTGAGTATTTGATCATTTGTTGCATGAATAGAAAGAACTTTTAAAGGCTTTTCAGCTAAGACACTGCTATCACTTGGGTAAGAACCTAAAAAGAAGATTCCGTCTATGTTATTAACGTTATTCGCTGTATAAATGGAGGCACTCGCACCTCCAAGAGAGTGTCCACCAATAAACCACATTTGTCCATTTTCATACGTTTGTCTGATATTCTCAAAGGCACCAGTATTAGTTATAGCTAAATTTAAGAACATTTGAGGCATAAAAACACGTATGCCTTCTTGAGCTAAAGACTGCCCTAAAACAGCATATGCCTCAGTCTTTACTAATCCTCCTTGATAAAAAACAACGTTTGCGATAGGCGGTTCTTCTGGGTTAAAAATAATCGTATTATTTTCCACGACGACATTCGGCTGTTTCATAGCTTCTAGAGCTTTTTCCATGGGGTTATATGTATTGAGATTAATAAAAATAGCAGTAATTATAGTAAGTGATATAACTGCTATCGTCCCCCATAACAAAACACGCTTTAATATTAGTTTCATTGTTTCCCATCCCTTACTATTCGAAAGAGGTTTGAAGCAAGGATCCCCGCCACCCCGACAATAAGAAGGATATTTCTTAAAACCTCGTTTGTTGCCTCAACTAAGAAAAACATTCCAATTAAAAAAATAAGGAGCCCGCTATATCCGATTATCTTCCCTGCTTTTGTTCGGTTTTTAAACAAGAGATCACCTCACGAGTATTATTTATTATGCGTTTCAGGAACCCATTCACTAAATATGTGACTTTCCACCCTATGTAATACGGTCAATGAGCTAAAAGGTTTCAGTTTTAGTAAATATGTTTATATAAGTCCAAGTGATGAAAACGAAATAAATAATACGAGTACCTTGTACTAAGGACGGCTGAAACGAGTCTATTAAACCAATCAAATCTACAGGGATTCACGTACGATCTTTTTTAGAATTTTCTCTTCTTTATCATAAATTTCAATTTCCATATACTCCCCGTCGATCCCTTTTAATTTACTCGGTACAATAACGCCTCTGCCTTGTACTTTCTCAGTCACTTTCCTCCCCGACTGAAATAATACGTCCACTCGGTCAACGGCTTCAAACAGTTCGTTATCATTAAAAATGAGACCAACAAAGGTCAAATCGATTACACCATTTAGAACCGAAACGGGTTCCGTTTTAGAGATGTTATTAATTCCTAAATAGTTATGTACAACTTCTCCTGATTCGTTAGAATGCAACGTATAATAAGCGTAACTTCTATCTGTCTGAACTAACACAACGGTTGAAAATTCACCCACGTCTTTGATCGCTAGCGGTTCTATTTTACTGGATCGAATAAATTCGTAAACTTGCTCATTTGTTGGTGTCTTATATTGCGGTGAAGACGAACAGGCTGTTAGTAATAGTGTTAATGGTAATAAAAATAGTAAATATGGGATGATTTGTTTATTGTACATAGTGCCCCCTTATTGAAATGTAACTTAATCAGCTATAAATTATCATCTACTCTAACAACCTGTTTTTCTTATTTTTTGTTACGGCAAAATTGTAATCTATTTTGATGAATTATCTTTTTTAGTAAAAAAACGATGCCCTTCTAAAAGAAGCATCGCTTTAAGGATTTGATTTATCTTTCGTAGAAAATAGATTTAGCCTAACAAAAGCCATGGAGAATGGGTTTAACATTTTAAAACTTAATTTTCCTGCATAGCATTAGTAGCTACAGATCGTATTGGAGTGTCCTCAGTCTTCTCAATTCTTACAGGGACTCCATTTAGGACTGCGGTTCCTGAAACTGTATCGATGACTTGTTCGTCCGTTAAAATATTTACGTTGCTTCCAGCATTCTGTTCTGCTACGTGAAGACGGATCCCGGGAACGTTATGCCCCCACCCGTGTGGCAGGCTAACTATTCCTGGCATGACATCTTCTGTAATTTGGACAGGCGCAATGATTTGACCTGTACGGGATTGTACTAGTGCTTGATCTCCGGCTTGAAGGCCGATCCGGTTGGCATCATCGGGATGAAGCCAAAGTTTACAACGGTCTTCTCCTTTTACTAGCACGGGGAGGTTATGCATCCAGGAATTATTGCTCCGGAGATCTCTTCGTCCTACAAGAAGAAGATGATCGGAATGTGAATTCATCGTTTCTTTCAGACGGTCGACATCGTTAATCAATACAGATGGAGCTAACTCAATTTTGCCTGAAGGGGTTTGTAGACTATCTCTTATTCTTGGTTGAAGCGCTCCTAAGTCCATTCCGTTAGGATGATCCTCAAGTACAGCTAGAGTTAATCCATCAGGGTTCTTACCAAAGTGGTCTCCATATGGGCCAACCCTTAAATAAAAATCTAGTAACCGCTCAGGTCCCTTTCTTTCGTTCAACAAGCCCATTATTTCTCCATTATTCTTTTCATAAATAGGAGAATTTTCGTTCTTTACCTCATGTTTGATGATTTCCTTCACCATAACGTCATCCAACGTTTTCGTTACGTCCCCTGTGATTTCTTGATCGTTGACCGCAGCAATTAGATTTAGGAGCGTTTCCCACTCGTCTTTGTGCTCTTTTGGTAGGTCAAAAACAGCTGGAGAATAATGAGCAACGTTTCGAATTGCTAGACTATAGAAAGTGATATCATAATGCGATCTCTCAAGCGGTGAAGGGGCTGGTAAAATCACATCGGCATGCCGTGTCGTTTCATTTAAATAACAGTCCAAACTGACCATAAAGTCCACTTTTTCCAAAGCTTTGTTTAACCTTTCGCTATTAGGAGCTGAAAGAGCGGGATTGCCAGCAACTGATATAAAGGCTTTGATCTGATCAGGACCCGGATTTTCGACCTCTTCTGCCAGACTAGACGTTGGTAGTTCCCCTAGTACCTCAGGCAAATTTCTAACATTAGACTGAAAGCGATTGTAGCGCGGTTTACGGGATTTTTTCGTTTGAGCTCGCCTCGTTGCCGGATTGGTAAACATCACGCCACCCTCACTGTCCAGATGCCCAGTGAGCACATTGATGACTTCGATCAGCCAGCTATTCATTGTACCAAACAGCTGGGTACAGGTTCCCATTCTCCCATAGACAACAGCCTTAGGAGTTGTTGCTAATTCACGTGCCATACAACGAATCGTTTCCGCTGGTATCCCGCATTTAGGACCTACGAGCTCTGGAGCGAAATCCTTTGATAGCAATTCAATGTCTTCTAGCCCATTAATTAGGTCAGCTAACTTACCGAGCTTCACCAAATTTTCAGCAAACAGAGTATGGATTAGTCCAAGTAACAATAATGCATCTGTCCCTGGACGAATAAAATGATGTTCATCGGCTTGTTTCGCTGTCACGGTACGAACAGGATCAATCACAATAAACTTACCACCGCGTTCTTGAAGCGATTTTAAACGCCCTCTCATATTCGGTGCTGTCATTAAACTGCCATTAGAGGCTAATGGATTGGCTCCAATCATTAATATAAAATCGGTACGGTCAATATCAGGAATAGGTAGATTACTATCACTTCCAAACATGAATTCAGATGAAAGTTGTTTAGGAATTTGATCTAGTGTACTAGCGGAAAAGATGTTTTTGCTACCTAATGAGCGCAAGAACATCGGCATATATAACATCAATCCTAAATTATGAACAATCGGGTTTCCTAGATAAACTCCAACAGCATTTTTTCCGTAGTTCTCGATAATCGGACGCAGCCTCATCCTGATTTCTGAGAAAGCCTCATCCCATGAGGCCTCCTCCCAATTCTCACCTCTACGAATCATCGGTTTCTTTAGACGATCCGGGTCCGAGTGCAATTCTTTTAAACTATAACCTTTAGGACATAAATAACCACGACTTAAAGGGTCTAATTTATCGCCTTTAATATGGATGACTTCCTGACCTTTTGTATGGATTTCTAAGCCACATGTCGCTTCACATAAAGGACACGTCCGATAGTTAACAGTTATAGACTGGTCCACCTTACTAGTTTCACTCTTCAGAACGATCACATCCCCTCATTTTTTTAGGGTTACGGATTTAACACAAGTTTTCCAATTGTTTTACGTCCTTCAATTAATTCATGAGCCTTATCCGCTTCCTCTAATGGTAGAGCTTCACCCACAATTAATTTCAATTGTCCTTCGCTGATATACGTTAGTAATTCTTTTACACTATCTTTATATAGTTTGGTATCGTTTAGAATATGAACTAACCAAAACCCGACGACACTTACATTTCGTTGCATGAGGATCGCAGGATCAAATTGTGTGATCTGTCCTCCGGCCCGACCATAGATGACGAGACGTCCATTAATAGCTAGGCACTTCAAGCTGTTCTTGAAAATTTCTCCACCTACCATTTCGAGGATCACGTCGACACCCTTCCCGTCTGTTACGGAACGTACTTGCTTATGCCAGCTTTCTTCTGTGTAATTGATGACAGTGTCCGCACCTAATGAAGCTGCAAGTTCTAGCTTTTCAGTACTACTTGCTGTAGCGATAACGTGGCTTGCCCCCATAATTTTCGCCAACTGCACAGCTAAAGTACCTACTCCACCCGCGGCAGCATGGACGAGGACTGTTTCATTTTTTTTCATTTGCCCTGATGTTTTTAAAATATGATACGCGGATAGACCCTGCCCTAAAATTGAGGCCGCCTGGTTAAAATCTACTTGATCTGGGATTTGAACGAGTTGAGATTCGTGGAGGGCAATGTATTCTGCATAACCTCCATTGGCAGTTAATGCAACGACACGATCCCCTACTTTAAAGTCAGTGACATCAGGAGCCACCTCGGTAATCACACCGGAAACTTCGCCTCCTGGTATGTATGGAAGAGGAGTTTTTTCTAAATATTGTCCATAACGTCTCGCTGTATCGGCAAAATTGACCCCTGCTGCCTTCACTTGGACTAGAACATGGCCTTTGTCTACTTGTGGAGTTGGAACGTCTACTACTTTTAAAACATCGGGTTTCCCGTACTCATGAAATTGAATCGCCTTCATCATTTCATCTCCTTGTTTGTTGTTGAGTTTGAATTTTAAATACTAGATTACGAATTTAATAGTTCGCAAATTACAGTTATGGTGCTTGCTGGTAAAATAAATCCTTCCTACATATAAAGCGCATACAAAGGCGGTTAAGAAGGAACATACTAACCGGTTGGTATATTTGGTATTATAGTAGAAAATCTCAGATTATTCAATTAAAATCAAACAGGACGTTACATTTTTTTCCTTAACGTCCTGAAACCAAGTCCTATTTTCAATCCAAATCCATTGGTCTAAGTAGTTATATTCTTCTCCGCCTCCACCCTTTTCCTAACGCGATCTGCTTTCTTTTGCTGCTGTAAAAATAAAAAGACACCGAATAAAACGATAACCCCGCCTACAATCTGAAACAGTAAGACCTGTTCTCCTAAGAGGATAACTGCCAAAAGAGTTGCCCCTACTGGTTCACCTAAGATACTCATGGAAATCGTGGTGGTGTTTACGTATTTTAATAGGAAGTTAAATATGACATGAGCTATCGTTGGGACAATGGCTAATAAAACAAAAATCCCCCATTCTCGTGCGTCGTATCCAACCATCGGTATACTGAATACAAGATTAAATATCGTTAAGGCAACACCAGCAAATAAAAATACACAAAAGCTATATATCCAATGAGAGATATTCTTCACCTTACTTTGACCGACTAGCAAATAAGCGACTACAGCGATCACACTAAGGAATGATAACAAATTTCCGATCATAGCAGCTGAGTTTCCATATCCAAAGTCACCCCAGCCGACCATAATGACTCCTACAACTGAAATCCCTATTGGTAATATGATCAATTTGCTTGCTTTTTCTTTGAAAAATAAAAAACCTCCTATCAATGCAACGATTGGTTGTAAAGATAAGATAATCGTTGAACTAGCTACCGTTGTCAGCTTCAACGAACCGAACCACAAAGCAAAATGTAAGCCTAAAAAGACTCCAGCCACCGTTAAAAACAACCAATCCCTACTAGATAGTTTGAAAAATTGTTCTCTTTTAACCCATACGATCGGGAATAAAAGAAGACAAGCTAAATACATTCGATACATGCTTAAGATCGTCGCAGGTGCGTCGGACCACTTGACGAATATAGCTGCAAAAGACACAGCAATAATTGAAATAGTTAATAGTAAGCCAACAGGCATTTGAATGGTTCCTCCTGATTTCTGTCTCTTCCTCTCCTGCCTATAGCTTATCAAGGTGTAGACATTTTTCTTTACTTTCGTTGCATTATATGACCAAGTCGCTATCTTCCTCCAGGGATCTGATCAAATCTATGTTAAGATATACGTTAGTAATTTTTATCCAGCTACTAAGTCAAATTATATCAAAAAAATGGTTTTATAGGTTACTATAATATTGAGAACATACGCTTAAGGAGTGGTCTGATGTTAGATTTATTTTTGTATAATTGGCAAGTAAGAGATGATTGGTTTAAATGGTGTGAAGCTCTTTCAGAAGAAGAGTTACGAAAAGAGCGAATTGGCGGGGTCGGAAGTATTTTAAAGAACCTCTATCACGTCATTGATTGTGAACGATTATGGGTTCATCACATGCAAAATAAACCTGTTATCTCAACTGATTTTAGTTCCATCTCTAGTCTTGATGAGGTCATTGCCTATGCGAAGGAAACAAGGGCGAATACTGAAGAGTTTCTAAAGCACTGGACAAGTGAAGATGAGGAAAAACGGTTGGAATTGACAAATAAAAAGGGCGTCTCCTATTCGTTTACGTACAAAAAAGTTCTTCTCCATATCATCACACATGAAGTTCACCATATCGGTCAACTCTCGATTTGGTCAAGAGAACTAGGTATGAAACCCATTTCTACTGATTTGATTTTTCGAGATTACATGTAGGAGAAGATACATCTCATGAAACGAACGATGGGGTTCGTATGTATAATAATTTCTAATGAAAGAGTCCGATAGATTGGTTGTTTGGATAGCTGATGATTTTTTACGGACTGAGAGGCCCTTATTTCATTAAAATCTATGAGATTTTCAATTTCACGGACTGAGAAGCCCTTATTTAAAGGATTTTATGAGCAAACAACTGTTTTTCCAGACAATAAGAGCCTGTGAGTCCGCTAAACCTCTGAAACCACTGATTTTATCACAAATAAGGGCCTGTGAGTCCACTTCTGCATTTCCCAACCCAACTCTATCAAGGCTAGATTTAATTTTTGTTCTTCTTTTTCCAAATTAAAGCAGCCGTAAGAAGTACAAAACCTATTATTGCTATCATAAGGTGGCTTAGTAGTAGTTCACCGGCCACCAACCATTGAGTGATAAACAGTCCCCCAAAAATAGTAATGGCCGCAACCGCTAATGGAACAAGAAATGAATGGATGCTGATAATACCCCTTCTTTGTGCTCTTATGTTGTTTAATGGACAATATTTTATGAAATATTAAATTGTATCACTCATTAAATAACGTAGAGGTTCATTAGATGACTCCAGCCTCCAGCTTTGCAAACAAATCCTCAATAACCTCAACTAATTCCAAAGGAAAATTCACGGATTCAAAGCGATCGATATACTGGAGGTCTGTAATTTTATCGACCTCTCTTATGTAAGGGATACCACTAATGGACTCGGCTAGAAAAAAGTGACCGTGCCACTGAATGTCTCTGAAATAAAAATCCCCTTGCGTTATCTCTGTAAGAGCATCGACATCTACACCTATTTCTTCACGAACTTCTCTTCTGGCACATTCGATAGGAGCTTCTCCTAACTCCAGTTTACCCCCTGGGAAGTTCCAAACACCTGCTAGATCTTTTATTACTAATATATGATTGTCAGTATCCTTGATCAGGACACGAGTAAAAACGTTTTTCATGAAGCGCACCCTCTATTTTTTCAAAAGTATAATGCTAGTGATGCTGAGATATCAAACCAACCTGATAGACAACTCTTACATCAAATTTAATTCATAATGATAAAACTGTTTATCTTGTTGGTAGCCATGTTTTTCATATAATTTCTGAGCCGAATAGTTGTCGGGTGCTGTGCTTAAACTGATGCTTTTCGCCCCGGTTTCTAGCGCCAGTTCTTTCGCTTTAAAGAGAAGCATCTCTCCTATTCCCTGCTTTCGCGCTCGTTCATCAACATACAAATCGTTTAAAATCCAGGCCCGCTTCATCGATATGGAAGAAAACGTCGGATACAGTTGAGTAAAACCTAAATAGTTCTCCTGATCCTTCACTACAAAAATGACAGACTCATTCTTTTCTAATCCTTCTTTTATAAAATTTCTAGCCCCTTCTATATTAGATGGTTGATTATAGAACACACGATATTGATCGAACAAAAGGGCTACACCTTCTAAGTCTTTTATCGTTGCTTGATAGATGTTCATTTTTATTCACTCCTTTAATTGGTGTAGGTCAGGTTTTGATTTATGTAGGCTCACTGATAGCTTCCTTTAAAAAAGTCCGTTATTTTAAGAGTATTTGTCTTGCACTGTCAGGGTTTTTCTAGAACAACCTTAACGCTTTTCCCAAATGAAGTCTTCACTCTCAAGTGCTTGCCAATAGTTCACCTCATTCGTAACAACAAACGTATCTTGTCTTCTCGTTCGATGGTGACTATCAGTTATCCGCATGTGGTCTTCATAAAGAACGATCGAAATCCTTCGTATATTAGGATCAGCAAATTCTGCTGCACCGTTAATATTTATCCAGTACTTATATTCACCTTGAGACCTCTCTTCTTTTAATTCTACATTCGAAAATTCGTTGAGCAATTCTTTGATCTCGTTCTTATCTTTTAAGGTCACTGTTGCTAGATCCGGAAATCGAGTAATGTAAACACTATCCAACTCGTTAATATTTAGGTTTTGGAGAACGACTTCCTCAAACGAAGTGAGTTTCATTTGATTCATTATAACTGCAGCCCAAATGACAATTAAAAGTAAAATAGAAATAATGATCCATTTTTTCATGAAGGAATACCCCCTTTTCATTCATAAGAAGCCTTCATTAATGGTACCATATTGTAATTGACCATTGAATAAAAAATGGAGAAATTTAGAAGTTATCTAAAAGCAAGATTAAGACCTAAAATTAAACCTTTTTCTATTGATTACATTAGGCGCGAAATCAGTAGGTCCTTATCTATTGAATAATCATGTATTCCATAATACACAAAAAGGGACCTGAAATGATATCAGGCCCCTTCCTGTTATTTAACGCAACACGGGTAGATGTGTCGGTGGCTAAATGTTCTCTTAAATGAAGCAATTATAAAAGAAGTTATATTATTAAAAACATTGGAACGATGAAATACGTCTAAGATCAATTCCGAAGTAAACCCAGTTAAATCCAGTCCATCTCCAGCCAGCAACCGATGTTCTTCCTACAAACGTTGGGTAGAACCAGAACTGTTGTCTATTTGTTAACCAAACGTACGTATAACGGAATAGACATCCACGGATAGCACCTGGGTCTACCGCAAAAGGGGTAATTTCTTGTGCAGCTGGAGTAAATGCTGGTGGTGGTCCCGCTGGAGGGCCTGCTTGCCCCGGTGGTCCTGGCGGTGGACCAAATGGTGGTTGTCCTGGAAATCCTGGCTGTCCTGGCGGTGGACCAAATGGCGGTTGTCCCGGTGGTCTTCCTGGTGGTCCAAAGAAACCTGTAAATCCACCAATATACGGTCCTAAAAATTGAAATTGTCTTTGCATATCCATATCTCCAGGCAAATTTTGTGCCTGCATCTGTCCTGAATAAGTAGGTTCCATTGCATATCCATAGTCACTTACACCATACGATGGTTGTTGGTAATAATCATACGGGTTCAAATGATAGCCTCCCTCTCCATAGGTGTTTATCTTCTAGGTCAATATCATCCTATGCAGGCTCATGCACAAAACATCTTGTCCCCGTATAAATAGGCATTCGTTTAGTTTGTAATATATATCACCTGTGCACCTACCCATACTTAAACACATAAGATAAGTTGCAAGTTAATAGAAAGGAGGATCAAAATGTATTCTAATCCGTATTTTTATAACTATAGCCCTCATAGTAATGGATATTTTCGTATTCTGAATGACACTCAACTTGTAATGGATATCCAAAAAGCAATTAATGCCGAGTTTAGCGCTGTTGATTGTTATGAAAAATTAGCAAAAATGGCACCTACAACAGAGGAAAGAAATAAAATTCTTGAGATACAGCAGGACGAAAATCGGCATTTAGAAGAGTTTAGCCGGATATATACAAATCTAACAGGTCGTCAACCATCTTACCAAATCATTGAGGAATGTCCAGACAAGTATCGCGCAGGTGTTGAATTTGCCTTTAAAGATGAACAAGAGGCGGTTGATTTCTATTTAGACATCGCAGATAAAGCACAGGATGAAACTATCAAAGATAGGTTTCGACGGGCAGCTTCAGATGAACAAAATCATGCGGTATGGTTTTTGTATTTTTTTCAAAATGTTCGAAAGGTAGAACACTCCTATCGGCAAATTGAAAATTATGGAGCTTTGGGGGCATTATACGCCTCAAAATTGTCTTTACCGCAAATGCTCACGTATGCCCTCCAAGACGAATACCTAGCACAAGCAAGATATGATAATATTTTAACAACCTTTGGAAATATTCGTACATTTGCACAAATAAAAGAGGCTGAGCTAAGACATATTAGTGCCTTATTGCCGCTGTTTGAACGGTACCAGGTACCGGTTCCTGAGGATCAGTCACAAGCATTAGTTACAACACCAAAAAATATTAAGGTGGCGTATGCTGCTGGCGTTCAAGGAGAGATCGAAAATATATCTATGTATGAAAGATTTCTGTCTTATGATATTCCAAATAATGTAAGAACTGTTTTTACTCAGTTACGTAACGCTTCTTTAAATCATCTTAAAGCGTTTGAAAGAGGTCTTGCAAGGAATTAGGTAGAAGGTCTCCTCTTCTACCTCTTGTCACCTGTATGGAAGATATTCATACTTGTAACATATGATAGAGGTTTTACCCTTTAATTTTACGGATAATCTTTGCAGGGTTACCGCCGACAACCACTTGATCGGGTACATCTTTAGTGACAACGGCGCCAGAAGCGATAACCGCATTATTTCCGATCGTTACACCTGGGTTAATTATCGCGCCTCCCCCAATCCAAACATTGTCCCCGATCGCTACTGGCCTACCATACTCCGCACCTGATATTCTTTCAGTTGCATTTAATGGGTGGGTCGCTGTGTAAATGTGAACCCCAGGAGCAATCATGCAATTGTCCCCAATACGGATTTCACAAACATCCAAAAAGACACAGTCAAAATTAGCAAAGAAATTTTCACCGACATGGATGTTATAACCGTAATCACATCGGAAAGAAGGTTCAATATACACGTTTTCACCGGTAGATCCAAACAATTCTTTTAACAAAGCTAACCGTTCGTTGTCGTCTGTTTCCAGAGATTGATTGAATAATCTCGTTAACCTCCGGGCATTCATTCGCTCTTGAACTAGCTCTCGATCCGCTGCATTATATAGTTCTCCATTTAACATTTTTACTTTTTCTGTTTTCATCTATTAGGCACCTCATTTTTATTATTTGGTGTGAATACAGTTAGGGATTTTGAATGGAGTTTAAATTTGAATAAAAAATATTTTTGTCCTTACTATATTTGTCCTGCAATTACGTTTTTAAATCTATGGTGAGCGTTTTTCCTCGAAACACGCTGATTATAAGCTAAAAGTGACGGTATGACTCTGACTCCGCTGCATTTTTCATTTTTTTTAACTTCAGGTTTCAAGCCACTTTAGTGCTCTGTCTTCTCTCCTTTTACCTAGTCTTCGTTGTTTTTTTATATTTACTGGAATGCTATTTCCTTAGTTAAATTTAATCATTAAATTAGGAAAAGCTCCAATTCACTATTTAAATAATAGAATGTATGAATGCCAACGTAAGGAGGAGAAATTATGTCTTCTTTTCATCCAGATAAGTTATCGGTTAATATGATTCCGCCCGCCAACTCAGCTGAGCCAATTGAAGGACGGAAATATACACTCACTCATTCTGATATCACCGGCGAGTTATTTTTAGATGTTGGGTATGTTTATAATTACGAGGCGATTGACGAAGAAATGCGCGATGAAGTTCTGGCGAAGTGGCAACGAAACAACTTCGGGCAATTCCGTTTAGTGGGGAGAGCATATGTAGACGGCGGGGAATTTAGTGAGGATGTTTCTAGAGTTCGATTTACGATCTTCCAAAAAGAGATGATGACAGCACTTAAAGGTATGATATACGGGGACCGAGCATTCTTTGCTAACCATCCGAGCTTACTAGATGCTCCAATCTATATATACTATGATTCAGTATATCCTCAATTTAGGCAGAGGGTTTATTATGGAACGCCTAGGCAGATTTTCAAGCAGATTAACATGAGAATTTTCAACTACTGGAAATGAATCGTGATAAAAATTGAAAAGGTACGATGCCACCTCGTATATTCCGATTAGTAACAGCGTACCTTGAATAATTATTTGTTTTAACACCAACAGGTGAAATTCACCATAGACTATTTTTTAATAAACGTCACGCTGGTAACGTTTCAGCTTTTGTATATCGCTTAGATATTCCTCAGCTGACTCGCGGTTCATTTTTCCTTCTTTTTCAATAATATCAATTAGTGTGTTGTGTACGTCTTTTGCCATGTATTGCTTATCTCCACAAACGTAGAAGTATGCACCGTTCTCTAACCATTCAAATAATTCTTTGCTGTGTTCCATCATCTTGTGCTGAACATACACTTTTTGCTCGGTATCGCGAGAAAATGCTGCGTCTAACTTTGTGAGTACACCATCTTTTTGATACTGTTCTAATTCATCTTGGTAAAGGAAGTCCGTAGATGAATGCTGATCTCCAAAGAATAACCAAGAGCGCCCTGTTCCTTTGTTCACTGCTCGTTCTTCAATAAATGAGCGGAAAGGTGCAATTCCCGTACCAGGACCAACCATAATAATATCTGTATCTTCAGAAGCTGGCAGGTTAAAGTGCTTATTTTGCTGTACAAAAACAGGTAATGTATCTCCTTCATGAAGACGTTCCGAACATTGAACCGAGCATACACCTTTACGTTCACGGCCGTGAGTTGTGTAGCGTACTGCACCAATCGTAAGGTGTACTTGACCTGGATGCGCAGCAAAGCTACTTGCAATTGAGTACAAGCGCGGTGGCATTTTTCTTAAAAGTGTCACGATGTCTTGTGGAGAAGCTTTCCACGGACCGAAATCGCGTAAAAGATCTAATAAATCGCGACCTTCCATATATTCTTTTAATTGACTTACATTTTCAGGTAACACAAGGTTTTTTAATTCCTTATTTTCCGTTAGCTCAGCTGCTTGCTGTACTACTTTTTTAGTTAATAATGTTATTTCAAAATACGTCGTTAACGCTTCTTTCAATGAAAGTTGATCGCCTTGTTTATTTATCGTTACAGATTCGTTCCCATCTGCTTTTAATTCTTGAAGAAGTTCTGCAACTAGCTCTGGATCATTTTCTGGGAGAATTCCCAAGCAATCACCAGGTTCATATGAAAGGCCCGATCCATCTAAAGATAACTCGATGTGACGTGTTTCCTTACTAGAGCCAGCTCCGTTTAAATTTTTATTTTCGAGGACTTTCGCTTGAAATGGATTAGTTCGAGAATAAACTTTTACCACCTCATTGTTTTCTTTCTTTGGTTCAGAGATTTTTTCTTTTGTTTGTTGCATCATACTCACCTCTCATTGTTAATAAAACGATTGCATTTTTATCTATAGTATTTAAAATACTGCTTCCATTTAATTCTACCATTATTATACCTAATGCGGTTAAATTTGAGATTTTCTTTAAGAAAAAGGGTTTTACTATATATAATGATAAGCAGCGTTTAAATGTGATTTGTTGAACTATATCTTCTGAATAATTCTTACATAAAGAGGATAGCATATATTAGAAATAATAGTTGTGTTTTTTATCACTTTTTGAAAAAAACTTTGGATAATTTTAACTAGAATGTGATAATCCTCGTACTTTAATTTATAATGGTATAAAGTATTTAACATTTGAACATTATAATCTTGAACTATTCACTTATATTGTGCGACTTATCGGCTTCCATCATACATTGCTCCAGTTGTTTAACTTCTTGTTTAATTAATACTTTTTCTCCGTAAACACCCATCTTGTTTGCAAGTCATCTTGGCCTTTATGGGCGATCCTCTTAATCAAACCCGTGTCTTCGATATCTTTTAATAACTGCTTCACGGTTTCAATATCTACTTTGTTGGAAAATACCTTCTGTGCGAGTTCATCCGTAGTCGGCCCTACTTTCGCACCGTGTTTCCGGATGTACACTAACAGTTTGACCCTTTTTTTCTGGCGTGCTTCTTCCTTATACTTGCCCGTAAATAGCTTCAGTAGCGGGTCTTTCACAATGATCCCAAGAATAAGACCGAACATTACTAGAAATAAATCATATAAAATTACACTCACAACCAGACACCTCTTTATGAATTCCCTAACATTCTCTGGCCTTTATTATCGCATTACTTTTAATTCTTGACTATACTTTGCTTACTCATACTGGACAAAAAGTGTTACTGTCGATAAACAGATAAAGTCATTAGCGTCAGGCTTTTCTATTTTTACAAGGCTGTTTTGTAAAATGTTGCTTTTGGACCGTTTTTTAAAAATAAACGGCTATTTTATTTTCAAAAGCTTCACGCATAGCGTGAAGAGCCAAGTATTCGCTTGACTTACGGTCCAAAAGCACGGAGCAACAATCTTTGTGAAAAGAGCCTTATACAAAAAAACGTTGTTTCATCAACTGTTATTCTACAAAAGAATACAACGATGAAACAACGTCCTTTAGTTACATGATTTATTTCCACTTTAACTGCCTTACCCGTTATATGAAAAACTACTTTAACGCTTTTCTCTCGTTAATCTCTGCAACAATTGTCGGGTACAGTTTATCGAGTTTATACATCCATAAGAAAATGAGTTGTAATATAGTTAAAAATAGTGGCAAGTAAATATTTAAGACCAAAATCATCATTTCTGCGGAGGCCGATTGTTCTGCCAGTGTTCCAACATAACCACCGAACGCTAATAACCAACCAATGAGCGCTCCACCAATACCCGCGCCAACTTTCATTCCAAAACTTGCTGCACTATTCACTAATCCAGCTGTTCTAAAGCCTGACTTCCACTCACCGTACTCTGTCGTGTCATTAATCATCGCGTATAAGAATGTGATGATCGGTAAGAGTGCAAAACCTTGAACTGTGTTCCCTATTAAAAAGATAGAAAGGTTGTTAGGGTCTATTAACTTGATGACAGAACCAAAAGCTGCCACACACGTCACAAAGATAGCAATATTTCGTTTACCAAAACGTGCAATCAAACGACCGACAAAGAAGAAACCAACGATCGTCGGTAAAAATAAAGTAAGAGCAATTAAAGAAAAGTATCCTGCACTACCTAAAATATATTGAGCATAAAAGATACCTGCACCGGATAAAAGAGCATTTAATGTATAAGCGATTACACAATAAAGAGTTATGATGACCCAATATTTATTACTAAGTAATGCTTTAAATTCAGTTTTAAATGGGATTTTCTCTTTAGGCTGAGCGGTCGTTTCAATATCGACTCGTTCTTTTGTTTTGCTGAAAGCGAGTAAACAGTTTACGATGATGATGACACCAATACCGAATGCAACAACGGTCCATCCTAAATTTCCACCGATACTACTAGCGATCGGTTGAGCTAATGTCATGACAAGGATCGTAGCCAACAAAGTAAATACACCTGTATACACATTGACTAACGTACGCCCTTTTTGATCTTGTGTCATTAATCCAAGTAGTGTTTTATAAGGAATTGAAATTGCTGTGTACATTAAAATGAGAAGAAAATAAGTCACATACGCATAAACGATTTTTCCAGTCGTACTAAGTTCTGGTACGGAGAATAACAGAACCCCCGAAACCGCAAATGGAATCGCCAACCATAAAATCCACGGACGAGCCTTTCCATACTTAGACTTCGTTCGGTCCACTAGCGCGCCCATACCAACGTCCGTAAAACCATCTAACAGACGCGCAACTAACATGAGTGTACCAACGACACCAGCCGAAATTCCAACCACATCGGTATAATAGAATGTTAAAAATGTCCCAACCATAGTCCATATTAAAATAATTCCAAAAAAGCCCATTCCGTAAAATAACATCTCATTATGTGCCGGTCTCTCTTGCTGCAGGGGTGTTTCAACAACTGTTTCTTGTTTTGCTGGCAAAGCCATGATAGATCCTCCCTTTTGTGTATACGCTTACATTCGTTGATTTATTAATCCTCTGCTCGCAAAGTCAACTCCCAGAATGAAAAACGTCCTGTATAGAAACCAAAAAATAACACGACCATACCGCTCCACATTTATTATTTTCAGTAAGAGTTCGTATTAATCTTAATTATTTCTATCTTTTTAGTGAGTTTAATATGTAGTAGAAGTGATTAAAATATTCTGTAAGTCTGTATACATAATTGAAATTATTTAAAATATTTAGATAATATTGATTATAACATGAATGAGTAATCATTCAATGAGTAACTTTGTCGAATAGTGCTGAACTAACGATTCTAGTAGTAATATATGAGCTATTTTTTATTAAAGGCTGTTTTCGTAAACTTTGTTGCTTTTGGACCGATTTTCTTTTCAAAAGCTTCACGCTATGCGTGAAGAGCCAAGCATTCGCTTGGCTTACGGTCCAAAAGCAAAAATAAACTTTGCTGAATTAGCAAAGTCTATTTCTAAAGTAAAACGATACTTTCCTATTAATGATATTGGTTGTAATCAATCTTAACTAATTATGACTAATTGTTGTTCATTTCCCCATATAATTGACTGTAGATGGTGAATCAGTCCATCACCAATCCACCATCAACGACTAAGTTCTGGCCTGTTACTGCTCGTGCCCACGGGGATGCAAAGAACAAAGCGGTTTCAGCAAATTCTTCAGGTGTCGTTACTTTTTGTAATGGCGTTGTAGCTTGAATGATACCAAACACTTCTTCCGTTGTGACGCTGCTAGCATCCGTTTCTTTTAAAAGCCCACCGGAGATCATATTGACTGTAATCCCGTATTGCCCTAGTTCTTTTGCCAAATTGCGCGTAAATCCGAGGAGTGCAGCCTTCCCGGTTGTGTACTCATGGTAGGCAACCACTGGGTTTTGTACTAAGTTGGTCCCTACATTCACAATACGACCAAACCCAATTTCCTTCATGTCGGCTAAACACGCCTGCACCGTATTTAGTGAGCCCTTCACACTTCCCTCAAACTGGGTATTAAAATTCTCCCACTGAAGTTCAAACGCATTTTTCTGAGCTACAGGATTGAATTGAAAATCGATTAACGCATTGTTTACGATCGTTGTAACCGGCGTGTTAAAATATTCTTTTGCTTGAGCTACCATTGTATTGACCTGATCCTTATCTCTTACATCGGCTTGAATAGCGATCGCTTTTTCACCTAATGTCTGGGCCAAGTCCTCTGCCTTTTCTTTACTTTGAAAATAGTTCACTACGACATTTGCGCCTTCATTTACAAAAGCTTTAGCCAATGCAGCTCCTACTCCACGACTTGCTCCTGTTATTAATACCGTTTGTTTGCTTAATTCCATAACAATCCCTCCATTTTATGTAAAAAGTCTAGAACTGCATGCAAAAAAACCAGGTCAAAAATATGGACCTAGTCATAGTTCAAACTCAACTACTTCCCTACGCTGGTATCATCCAGATCAGGTCCTGAGGGTCAAAAAGTCTGTTCCTTTTTTCTCAGCCTGAACGACAGGCTCCCCTAGTAGAGCATATTCTCTTGGTAAATCTTTCTAATCTATTTTATAACTTGATCAAATATAAATCAATTCAAATGTTTGTATCATTTAATAGAATTTTTATGAGTATCGGTGTAACTTTTAATATATCCCCGCAAAAATTCACGATAAATCGGCGTAACTTTGCTTTTATCGGCGCAATTCACGATAAATCGGCGTAACTTTAGTTTTATCGGCGCAACTTACAATATATCGGCATAATTTTGATTAAATCGTATAACAGTGCTTCTGATTCCTATACCGCATCCTCCGCACGATTTTTAATCCACGAATACAGCAATAACCCGAGGATCAACACGAATTGTCCAACAAAAACGGCTGCATCCCAAAAGACAGGATCGCTAATCGGTTGGAGAAAGCCTGGAAGTATTTTCGTAAAAGCGTAGATTGTTTGCGGAATAAAATAAAAGAGAAATAAACTGCAAGTTAATAAGATCCCCGTTACAAAAAAAATAGAATACAGCTTCACCGTTTTCTCTTCGCCAGCAAACGTTTCCGTCGCCGGTGGGCTTTTGATCCACGGCAACCACTGACTTAACAGCTTTCTCCCATTTTCCATCACATTGTAACAACCTGTGCAATTTTCAAACACATAATATAAATCCGTTTTCATGTAAAAACAACATTGATAGATCGTGCGAATGAAGATATCAAGTACGACAAGCCCTAAAATTCCCGCAATCAAACCGTGATTCACACCGAAAAAGAGCTGCAGACTTAAGGCGATAAAAAGCATCAACTGATCAAAGCATAATCCGCCAAAGTACAATCTATTTCTTTGTTTCGGTGCGAGCTTCCATGCAGGTGTTAAATCCGTTTCAAATACAACAAAAAATAGTCGGTGTCCGATCCCGAGTTTTGCGGGTAAATCATATGAGCGAACCGCTAAAATATGTCCAAATTCATGGATCAAAACAAGCACCAAAGAAACACCCATCCATAACAACAAACTTGGCATGACCGTTTCAAATAAAAAGATGTCCTTATAACTAGGAAAGGATTGCGGGTTAACAATTAAAAATAAGACGTTAACAGCGAGTAAACCAACATACAATTTATTCGAGAAACGGTTAAAAAAGACACGTCCAACACTCGAGGGAATCCATGTAAACCCCGACTCTACTGGACGGCTCTTCTTCACTTCAACCGTTACCCCGTCTACTTCTTTTATTAACTGTAATTCCAAAAGTTGTTCGGCAAAATCAACCAGATCAACCGTTTCTTCCGGGTACCTTTGCTTGAGCTCGATTTCAATTTGTTCTAGTAAAACCCCTTGATTAATCTGTTCAATTGCATCAATACAAACTTGCGGCATCTCATAGAACTCGCCTGATGTCACTTCTTCGACTATATAATGTTTTTTATCTTTACGAATAGTTAACGAATGTAAGGTCAGTTTCGTTTGAAGTGATAGCTTCATGTTCGTGCCTTCCTTCTATAAAATAAATAAGGATGCCAAATGTTTCTAGCATCCTTTTTAATAAAATATCATCATTAATTAACGTCCAAAATACGTGCACCACCAGCAAGTTAATTTGATCTTTTTTAGTTTACGAATTTTCATAGTTTGTCACCTCCTTTTCTCTGTATAATTAAATCATTCTACTTTCGTGTCTTGCCATGGGTAGTTTTTATGATAGTCACACCAAGAAGGATAAACTTTTTCAAATAACTCTACTAACTGAGGATCAAACTGAGAGCCTTTCCCATCCACTATTCTTTTATAGGCTTCGCTAACCGGCAATGCTGAACGGTAAGATCTAGAAGAAGTCATCGCATCAAAGGCATCGGCTACTGATGTAATTCTAGCTAATAATGGTATGTTCGCACCTTGTAATTGTTCTGGATAACCCTTCCCATCCCAACGTTCATGATGATACTTAATCACATCAAGGTGTTCGGCTACTCCGTTAACGTGTTTAACAGCTTGAGCTCCAACAGCCGGATGGGTCTTAATCATTTCAAATTCTTCTTCAGTGAGTCTACCTGGCTTCATTAGTATGGAGTCAGGTATATGGATTTTACCGATGTCATGCAACAAACATACATTATAAAATGTTTTCAGTTCATCTGTTTTGAATTTCCCTGTTTCTTTAGCTAAGGACATGGCATAATCGGCTACTCTTTCACTGTGGCCTCTAGTGTAAGGATCCTTCAGCTCTAGAGTTGAAATAATTCCTTTTACAATCCCCTCTAACTGTTTATCATAGGAGTTCTTAAGAGCTGATAAATAACTAATAAAACGATTGAGAAGAATGAAAGCTATTAAGGCTAAAACCACTACAATTAGCATCGGCTGCATCACAGCAAGGTCTTGGATCACTAAGCCCACAATACTTAAACGCACAATAGTACCTAATGAAACGAGTATAAAATATAACTTATTTACAAAAATAGGAGAAAACAATATAATCATGAGTTCGACTATGTTCCCGCTACTATACGAATTTGGGTTGTCCCAATAAATGATGATGTCGTTAAAAATTGTTAAAATTGAAAAAGTAAAAAAATAAACGTATTTGATCGTTTCAGGTTTATTTTTTTTTAATTGATAAATCGCTATTGGTAATAGTCCAATCATGATAATATGAAACCAATATCCTAAACCTTCACTAGGTAATCCTGGCTCTGCTCTCATAAAAAAATAATAAATAATATCGTAAGAAAACAAAATGATATAAAATAGCAATAAAAACCACTTAATGGTTTGTTGCTCTTCATTTAATCTAATTTGATTATGCATCACTAACTCCTAACTACAATTACTACTGCGACAAATATCTATCAGATTCTACCAATTATTTCATAAGTCGAGTTTTTACGCTATTTTAATACTACAATAATTAGTAGTTTTTCACTATGATATTAATACCTATTTTTGATTGTTACTATTGTCTTATAAAATTGGAAATTGAGTAAGTCGATATGTCTTTGGTCCACAATTTATACCTTTATATCCCATAAATAGGATAAATTTAGTGGGGATAGTTAAAGGTGTTATTGAAAAATTATTCCTCTTCAACCTATTGGACTAGCAAAACTGTTAAATGCTGTTTTAATAGGACTTTACAAGTCAAATAATCAAGGGTTTAATTAACTACGTTTAAATTTTTTTCATTATGATTGCGTCTCGGAATTCTTTGTATACAATAGAAGTAGGCTCTTTTTACAAAGATTGTTGCTCCGTGCTTTTGGACCGTAAGCCAAGCGAATGCTTGGCTCTTCACGCTATGCGTGAAGCTTTTGAAAATAAAACAGCCGTTCAGACAAATCAATTTGTCTTGAAAAGGCTATTTTATTTTCAAAAAACGGTCCAAAAGCAACAAAGTTTACGAAAACAGCCTAGAAGTAAGAACCTCCAACCGTTCTTGTTGGTAATAATGAGATCTATATAAATGAAAGGAAATATAGGAATGATAAAAAAATCTGATATTCACGAACGATTAGCATCGTTAATTGGACAAGAATTAACTAATGAAAACTTACATGAAGCCTTGTTCTGTGAAGAAAAACATCAAAAAATTCGTCGCCGCGTTCGAAACGGAACACATGCTTATTTAAAATACAGGATTAGGACTGCCCAAAACCATAACGCACAGCCCGTCGTCGACATTACTATTTCAGGTACCCCGAACATTTATCGCTTGGCACTCGAAGAAAAAGACGGGAAACTGATCATTCAATCCGAGCCAAGAATTAATTTTTCGGTTTTATAAGCTTTTTACGTATGATTAGTTGGTATATAACGCATACAAAACACCTATCACACATACGGATAGGTGTTTTTCTTGTCTCTTCTCTTTACTTAATGCAATGCAACCCACTCTTCAGACACTATTACGCAATTCGTCATTCGGTGACCAAATCATTGTCCTGTTTCTACCACTAGATTTTGATTGATATAAAGCTTTATCTGCAAATAAAAACAAATCATCCAACGAATTTGTGTGGAATGGGAATTCTGATATCCCCAAAGAAACAGTAATTGGTATTCCTACAGGTGTGTTTGTATTCTCCAGTTTAGTTCGAACTTTTTCTGCAACGATAAGAGCTTCCTTTGAAGTAGTACTCGGAAGTAATAAAACAAACTCTTCTCCTCCAAATCGAAAGAAATGATCTTGTTTACGAATAAGAGCTTGAACCGTGTTCGATAAGTATTTTAAAACTTCATCCCCTTGTAGATGTCCATAAGTATCATTGATTGATTTAAAATGATCAATATCAATTAACACTAGTGAAAAGGGTTGTCCGTCATTCACCAATCTCGTCATAACTTCATTAAACTTTCGTCGATTTGGTAAGTCAGTAAGTGTGTCTGTCATGGCTTCTTCCACAAGTTTTTTATTATTTTGTTGAACGGCTTCTATAGCCATTTTTACACTTTGAGTTAAAAGGTCTGCTTCTCGATTCCAATGAGATTCAGGAACAGATACCTGTACGTCTTTTTCAGAACCAAGTTGGTTGACGATGTCGGCCAACTCAATAAATGGTTTAGCAAGTTTTCTAGCAAAAATTAAAGATATTACCAATATTACAATAAAAGGGAATAGTACAGTATAGATCAAATTTTGAATGTGATTTTTTAATAATTCATTAACAAAAGAAACAGGTGTTTGTTGGACGACTCCCCAACTTATTTCAGGAATATAGTTGTAAGCGGCATACATAGGGACACCTTTCGTATTGACAACCTGCTCCTTGCCGCTTTTTCCTTGTAATAACTTAGAAACTACTGTATTTTCCCTCACATCGTCTCCAATGCGATTAACGTCAGGATGAAATAGTAACTTTCCTTCTGGTCCAACGACATAGTAATAAGATCCATTACTATCGATAAAGTCGTTCCCTAGAATTTCATTTAGAACGTTCGGTTCTTGCAGATAGACCGTTCCCCCAATAATGCCTTTGTAATTTCCTTCACTATCAAAGAAAGGTTCACTCAATAATACTAACATTCGTCCTGACGGTGCGATATAAGGAGGTGTTAACATAGGTACTTTCGTATCAACTACCTCTTTCGTCATGCCTGTAACCGCTTCCCCTTTTAACCCAACACTGATAGGTGCTATATTTTGAATGACACCTGTTTCATCTACCCATGCGAGTGAATTAAAATATCTACTGCTTTTCTTTAAAAGTTCAAGAAATTCTTGAATCTCTTCGTCTGTCATCTGAGGGTTAGTTGAAAGAAAGTAGCTGATCTCTTGCAAGTTAATCTTCATTGACTTAAACAGCGAGTCAACAGAACTGCTTATTTTCTCTGACTTTGAATAATTTAAAGATAAATAGGTATCTATCAATGACCGCTTCTCGGACTGATAAGATGCAAACAATAAGATAACACTGGTTAATAGAAAAGATGTAGTAATAAGACTAATTAGCAATGTAGTCAGTTTAAATTTTCGCCTAAATAATGTTTTCATGATTAATATCCAATCCTAAAAAGTACATTTGGTAATTTCCTTAACTTTTATATTATACATAAAAACTAGTAAAAAAAGCCTGTTTTCACTAGTTTAAAAAATTGTTAATCAATTTGAAAGTCTGATTCGGTTCCGTAACTCGTATTAAGATCATCCAAAAACAAAGGTATAGATGAATAATGCGATTAGGTATAATCATACTTTTTTCTAGATACTTCCTTTTTCCGTTGTTCAATATATACCTTACCATAAAAAATCAAAACGAGACCTAGATCTGTATGACTCAACAACATTAAGGTTCTTATCCATATAAAAAGATGCAGTGATTCACATCTCTGCACCATATTGTTATAATCAGAAAAACTATTTGGCTTGTAAGTATTCTGGTAGATATTTTTTCATTAACGCCTTCTCTACTCCAAGCCACCTGCCTAAATTCGCTAAGTTATTAAATAATAGATATTGCACAGGTTTTGGGATTTCACAAATATACGTATCTTGCATTTTTAAGATTAAGGCTGTATGAATTATATTTTTAGGCATTCCTTTTTCGTTGACCTTTCCGTCCTCAATTAAACCATAACCAATCCGCATCGATTCTTCAAATTGATGGCCAGGAGTTAACCTAACAGTAAACGTCACCGGTTCATTCGAAGAATTAGTAAAACGATGGTTAACACCTACTGGTATGGTCACTTGATCGCGTGGCGTTAATTTCATTTCTTTGTCCCGAACCGTAACTGTTAATTCCCCTTCCTCTACTTCAAACATTTCTTCAAATGCTAAATGATAATGAAGAGGTGGCCCTTCACCCTCAGGCGGGAGTTTGACACGAATAAATAAGTACTCATCATTCGTTTCGTGACAGCATTCAACAAAGGTAATTTCCTCTCCTGTAATCCCATGGACAATGGTTCGTTCTATTGTACTCAAAGCTTACACTTCCTTTCATCTATTGTAACGCTTGCTAAGTGAACGCATTCAACCGTAACAAATGAAATCCAGTCACGTTAACATTATGGATTTGACGTTATGAGGTATAACATCTAGCATTCCTGGAGTTTTGCAAACCGATTAGTACTTTTGTGACATATTATATCTAAATATTGAATTGAATTCCGTTTTTTTGGTAAAATTATGACTTTTTTTATGACTATTATCACGAGGTGTAAGTCTATAGTCCTATTTCGTTAATCAAAATTCTTTTACCTGATACAGACCAACAAAACGTGCAGAAGAGAAAACAGCTGTAGTCGAAGAGGTTTAAATAGACGAGGAGGAAATTCTTAAGGAAGAACCACAGGAACTAACAGGAGATCAGCAAGTGATGGCGTATACAATGGATATCGGTACGACCTTACAAGATAAAGGTGCTGATCACAGTATTAGTCGTATGCATCGATCGATAAACAAAAAAAGCTAAAGTCTCACAAACCGCTGACTTTAGCTTTTTATATCTATTGATTGATTTTATTGTTTTGATTAATAAGCAATTGTTTAATTTCCTCAATATCAGTCTTCAGCTCTTGATTTTCTTTAAATAATCGAGTCATCTGTTCCTCACGTTTTGCATCGTCGTCTTGGCCTAAATAGCTTAAGATTACAGCGACGACAAGGTTCAAGATGACTAATGCTCCGATAATGATGAATGATACAAAGTATACCCAAGCCCACGGCACTTCATTAATGATCGGTCGGGCAACTTGACTCGCCCACGACTCAAACGTTACGACTTGCATTAACGTGAACAGCGCTGTATGGAAGCTTCCGAAAAACTCATACGGAAGAACGTCACTAAAGAAGGTTGTCCCAATGATCGCATAAATAGAAAATAACAGGATCGATAAGCCTAAGATCCCTGTTAACGCTGGGACGGACTTCAATAATGAGTCAATGATTTTTCGTAAGGCTGGAATCGCTGGGATCATCCGGATTAAACGTAACACTCGGATCAGACGTAAAACGCTGACAAAAGGCGTTGAATAGAAGACTAGACTTCCGATAACGATTATAAAATCAAAGATATTCCAACGATCTCGAAAATAGCCTTTGAAGCCGAGCCCCATCATTTTCATGAACAATTCGACCACAAACACCCAAACAATAATTTTATCTAACGCTAGTAATACGCTGTTTCCAGTCAAATAAGTCTCAGTCACAATGATAAGACCGTTTAAAAGGATAATACCAATTACGATCGGTTGAAAATATTTATGCTCAACGAGTTGTCTCATGGTTTCTCTAAAGGAACTACGATTTGAATTTAGTTCTTCGTTGTTTTTTAATTCCATCTCTCTCCACCACTTATCCTTTCCCATTCGCTTCTATCTTTTTTTTATTTTATCAGTTTCATAAATTTACATGCTAGATTTCTAAAGTAAGCAGTATAGCAACTTTAATAAAAAAATTTTACATATGAAAAAACCACACTTTAAAACCGTCATGTGGTGACTTTACTATTTTACAACACCTTAAAGCTGGTGAGAAATTTTTACACTTAGATCTATTATTATATCATAAACTAGAATGAATTCCTATTCTATTTCAATCTAACGGCTGTTTACTTTTCATGTTTTACTTGTGCTGGCAGGAATAGTATTACTCTTCAAGTGTATGTTTCAAGTACTAACCTCTCATTATTTCAAATTTTTAATTTATTAAAATCGGAACTATTCTAGATCATTATCTAGTAATTCTCCTTATTTCCTGTCATTTTTACTATATATCTATATACAAGATGCACACTCCCTAGATATCGCTTATTTTGCGGATAGCAACTCACAAATAGGAATGGTATGATTTCAGCTTACGTCTTTTCAAAGACAAATAACATATTTTCAATAACGAAAATTTTAGGAGGATATTTGTGAAACAAAATAGTAATCTTGACTGGCCCGTATTACTGATTAGTGGCGGGTTGCTCGTTTTATTTGTGTTAACATCGATCATTAACGAAGACCTTGTAGGTCATTTAGTGAACAGTTCATTTAATTTGTCTGTTCAATACTTTGGAGCGTTTTGGCAAGTTCTCATGCTTGCCACGTTTGTTGTCGCGATTGGAATGGCCGTCTCCAAATACGGGAACATTCAATTAGGAAATAAAGAAAAGCCAGAAATGAGTACATTTAAATGGATTTCTATTATAATGTGTACGTTATTAGCCGGTGGTGGCGTGTTTTGGGCCGCTGCTGAACCGATGTATCACTTCTTAACGGTTCCACCTATGTTTGATGGCGTAGAAGCTGCAACCGAACAGGCAATCATTCCTGCCTTGTCTCAGTCCTTTATGGATTGGGGATTTCTAGCTTGGGCAATCTTAGGTACATTAAGTGCAGTCGTGATGATGTACGGACATTATCATCGAGGCATGCCGTTAAAACCTAGAACTCTTCTTTATCCGATCTTTGGCGAAAAAATAAAGGAAAAAAGTGTTCTAGGAACATTAGTCGATTCTTTTGCCATTATTGCTGTAGCTGCGGGAACAATCGGACCGATTGGATTTCTTGGCTTACAAGCAGCCTACGGTTTAGAAAGTCTGTTTGGCATTCCAAATGTTTATGTAACGCAACTATTGATTATTATTGGATTAATTACGATCGCTTCAATATCTGCTGTTACTGGAATCCATAAAGGAATCCAGTTGTTAAGCCGCTTTAATGTTCTTTTTACTTTACTTTTAATTGTTACCGTAATCCTTCTTGGGCCCGGCGCTTTTATCTTTGATGCCTTCATTGGCACGATGGGAACTTATATGCATAGTTTCTTGGAGATTAGTTTGTATCGTGGGGATAGTGATTGGTTAGCTTATTGGACTGTTTTCTTCTGGGGATGGTTTATCGGATATGGTCCAATGATGGCGATCTTCATCAGTCGTATTTCTCGTGGTCGAACACTGCGTGAGTTATTTCTAGCAGTAGCTATTATCGCACCGATTGTAACTAACTTCTGGTTTACAGTTGTAGGCGGCTCAGGGATTTACTATGAATTACTTAAGCCTGGTTCAGTTTCAGATGCGTTAACTTCTGGAGGAATGCCTGCCGCGATGATCGCCATAACGCAACAACTTCCTTTGGGGACATTAATGGCAGCTGCGTTCTTATTAGTAACGATCGTCTTTGTAGCAACAACTACCGATTCGATGTCGTATACGATTTCTATGGCTATTACAGGAAGTGATAACCCATCAAGGAGCCTGCGTGTATTTTGGGCTGTTGTCATGGGGGCCGTTGCCGTAATCCTCTTAGCCATCGGTGAAGGTAGTATCGGTGCATTGCAATCCTTTATCGTTGTAACGGCAGTTCCCGTTTCACTCATTCTATTACCGATGATTTGGTTAGCACCGAAAGTAGCGCGTACATTAGCGTTAGAACAAAATATTATTAAAGAGAATAAACAGAGAACTAAAAAAATTAGTTAATATTTGGTAAACTATCAATAAATGGTGTTAATTATAATGCAATAAAGTCTTGGGAACCTCGAATTGTAGGTTCCCTTTGATTTTGTTTGCTCATTAATGCTTTAATCCTTGTTAATTTAATTACTAATCAACTACATATTCCACCTAAACTATTCAAAGGAATTAATGGAATTTTATGTTAAACTAAGATGTGTAGTAATATTCTTCAACTAACGTGAAGTAGAGAAAAATAGTTTAAATTGTTTAAAATCGTAGTCTTTAGACTTATTTAACAAGAAAAAATTATGAGTATTGAGGAGAACGGATATAAATGCAAACAATAGCTTTTATCGTAGCACTAATAGCAATGGGATTTGCTTTTGACGCTGACTCAAAAGTTAAAAAGTTACAGAAAAGAGTAGAAGAATTAGAGAGAAATAAAAATAATGAATAGTTATTCTCACCTAATATTTTATTAACGGGGAGAGTTAGTTGAAGAAAATTAAATGAAGGACCACACTTGTTAGATAGGACTAATAGGTGTGGTCCTTTTATTATCAAATACTTTACTTATCTTCTATTTTAAATTAAATTAAAAAGCTGTCCGTTTTTGTATGAAGTTACGCTACGTAAATAACAACTATTCTACTATTTCGATTATATTCTCATAAACTTTAACAAAATAATGTTCTAATAACTTCTCTAATTGTCCATTAAGGTTTTGATACGCTTGATCTGCTTTTTCGATTACTTGATAAAAATCACCTTCTGCTGCTTCATCATTTTCTAACGCCTGAAATAAGCTCCATAATTTCTCGCCATATTCTTTTTCAATTTTGGCGTAATCGTGAGCACCGATTTTATCTAGGATACTCGTCAGGTTCCTTACGTAATTCGTAATTCCGACTTCCTCAATATGCCCTGAAAACCAATTAAGTAAGCTTTCATGACCACCGCTTTCAAGTTCGGAATAGTAAGTGTAGACCATGTATATATCATTTGCAACTTCATTTTCAGTCGGAAAATTATATTCTGCCATTACAGTAATAACTGCATTCCAAATCTCTTCTTTTGTTGCTAGGTCTTTTCTTTTCATTTTGTACTTCACTTATACTCCTCCATTCAATCCTCATCCAATTTCTGTGTGATGTACTTTAAGAATACCAAGTTTAGGTTTAGGTGAACACAGTTTATGTAGTTGGTAAGGTCTAAATCGAACAAAGGGTGACTTGTACTTGGTATTGTTAACCTTACGAACCTAACTTACCCGTCCAACTTTTCCTTGTATCGGATTTTGAACTAGTTTTCTAGATGAATAACCCTTCTCTTTAAAATATGTAAATAAGTAACAACCAGTAATCACAATGGCACTGCCGATGATTTGGATAAAGGTCATTCTTTCTCCAAGTAAAAGAAAAGCTAGAATTACTGTAAAAACGGGGTTGAAATTAAGAAAAAGTCCGGCTGTTGATGCTCCTAAATTTTTCACACCAATATTCCATAAAACGATGCAAACAACGGTTGAAATGGCACCAGTATATAAAATCGAATATACAAACGTTGCATTAATATTTGTCACCGTAAAATTAGAGACGTTAAACGGGAATAAAATCAGCAGGCCGAAAATTCCAGAGTACAATGTAGCCATCATCGGTGATGTGTAATTCATCGCCCATTTACTGAGGACAACATAAATTCCCCATATACAAACAGCTCCGATCATAAATGCATCCCCAAGATTAAATTGAAATGAAAACAATTGTTCAATATTACCATTCGTTAATACGAGCAATACACCAAATAAGGAAATGAACATCGCGGCTACTTGAAAAAAAGTTATTTTCTCTTTCAGAAAAACAAAAGAAAAAAAGGCAATCGATAGCGCAATTAAGGTGGAGATTAACCCTACATTTGTCGCTGACGTATGCTCTAGTGCCATAAACTGTAAAACATTAAATAACACAACTCCAGTCAGTCCCATTAATAGTAATGGGAGCACAGCCTTTCGTGAAGGTAAAATCTTCTTCTCCACACCCCATACAATCGGAAATAAACATAGAACTGCGATAAGCCACCGTAGCGTTGTTAATGTCATTGGGGAAGCATGCTCGACAAGCCACTTTCCTACAATAAAATTTCCCGCCCATAAAAAACTCGTCAAAAGTAATAACCCAAAATAGAAATACCGCACCTCAAACTCCCCCACCTGTACTCATTTCGCCTTTTCATATTAATAACTGTAACATTTATAGTTCATATTCAAAATAATCTTTTGTATAATAGAATTTAATTAAAAAATTTTAAAGTTTAATAGGTAGTTTGGTTTAATTTCTTCTGTTTTCACATATGATAAACGGCTAAATTTGGAATAATTTAAAGGAGGAATTTTGATGGAATCGATCGTTAGTAAAGTGCTCGATCAAGTGGACATTCAAATTTTAGACATTCTGCAAAAACAAGCACACGTAAGCAATGCAGAAATCGCTAGACGCGTCAATTTGTCTTCGCCAGCTGTCCACACAAGAATTAAACGGTTAGAACAGGAAGGCTATATCAGTCGACAAGTGGCGATCTTAAATCCTGAGAAATTAGGTTTTGATTTACTATGCTTTGTTTTTATTAGTTCCAATATCCATCATGCTGAGAAATTGGATCTTTTAGAAGAAGCCTTTTGCCAAATGCCTGAGGTGTTAGAATGTCATTGCTTAACTGGAGAATATGACTATCTATTAAAGGTTGCCAATAAAGACCGCAGAGACTTGCAAACGTTTATTCGAAAATTAAATAAGCTGGGGATAACGAAAATCCAAACCAGCTTAGGGCTAAGAGAAATAAAATATTCGTCTGTATTACCTATTTGGGATGAAGATGGTGATCAGGAGGATGAAAGTTAGGTTGATAGATTGTTTAGAAGTTGAGTGTTTGGTTGTTGTGGGGCGTGATACTGTTGAGGACATCATGATATTTCTGTTGTGGAGGCGTCCTGCCGAACACATTGGGGCGGACATTTCTGTGTGCATCCAGGGGGAAAACCTGGTTGTAGAGGTTGTAGAGGTTGTAGCGGTCTCCTATGCTGTTGAACAAGTAAACACTGGATTCCTTCTTGATTAGTATAGTTGGAAGCGAGATTGAAGCTGTGCACTACATAAAAGCGGACTCCAGAGGCCCTTATTTGTGAAAAAAACAGTATTTTCATGAGTTTAGGGACCTCAGAAGCTCTTATTCTCGGAAAAACCCGTCTTTCATACATGGAATTTGCCAAATAAGGTCCACTCAGTGCCCTAACATTTCGGAAATACTAGATTTGAACGAAATAAGGGCCTCTCGGTGCCATAAAAGTTTATCGGCCCTTATTCCACATATTAATCGTATCTGCTGCTATCGTGAACCCTGCATCATCAACCTTCAACATTTCTTAATGCTCTATCTAATTACTAAGATAGCTTCACTACCCGTTAAATCAATAATCAAGTGGAGGAATCCACAAATTACTTCAACTCTAACTATTTTTAAAATATGATTCTGTCTTGTTGCGGCGGCTGTTCAAGCCAATGATTTTCGATCATTATACTTTCAGCCTTTTTGGCTATCTTCATCGTATCGTTTATCAGGTTCATGTAGTGTTTCTTTAAATCATTTCTCATGCTTGTAGACAATGATGTAGCATAATCAGCTAGTCCCGCCCCTGATAAAACAGTGATCTCATACATCATTAGTCGATCCGAAAATGGAGGGTGAGTTGAACTAAAAACTTGAGTTTCAGATGGCATGGGTGCTGGTAATTGACTTCCTGTTAGGAATTGCGTTAGTGAATTGACTATTTTTCCTGAAAGCTGACTTGCATTTTCCATGAATTCTCTCACTTCTTTTTTATCTGCCGTTTGTCCAAAACCTTTTGTTATTGCATTACCAATTACATTGGCTTCAATATTTGCGAAAACATGTGAAATTTCAACTGCATTTAAAAAGCGTTGGTCATTTAATAAATTCATTCCATTTAAATAGTCTTTATCTTCAATAAAATCCGCTTTTTTCGGTGGTTCAATAAATGGCGGTCTTGTATAAAGTCCTTTTTTTAACAACAAGTCACTGACTTCATTAAATACGGAAGTTGCCTTGGATAAACAGTCCTCAAAATGATCTCTAACATCTTTCCGAGTGGACATCGTAAACATTAACCCACAAGAGGCTACCATCGCTCTTGATAAATTTTTTATGTATATTAAAGAAAAAGAGTCAGAAAAAAGTCTTGGTGCATTTACATCAACATCTTGGCTACTAAAAGCAGTTGGAATTGGGATTTGTTCAGAATGTAAAAGCTGTTTGCACGTCTCTTTTGACTGTTCTATGTTTTGATAAGTATTCTTAAGAACGTTTAATACCTCAGAGTCTTCTGCTTTTGCTATAAAATACTCTATCATACAAATACTATGTGTGTGATTAATGTAAGCACTCCATAATGATGCCATTTCTGATGAGGTGAATTTTATATTTTCGTGAGAACCCATAAAACAAAACTCCAATCCACTCTAGTTATTTAGTCTTATTATTTCTCACGATCTTCATACTATACTTATCTTATTTTCAAAAAAGTGAATAGATATGAAATAAGATTTGAACAGCTAAACGAAAAAGTTCTATGATTTCCTTTCCCCTCTATCCAAATACTGATATAAATTCAATGCCATATGTATATCAAGAAATTGGCGGCTGTCCGAGAAGTCGGTATCGAGAATTTTCTCGGCTCGCTTCAGCCTGTAGGATAACGTATTTAAATGGACATGCATCGCTTCGGCCGTTTGCTTTAAATTTTGATTATGGTCGAGGTATAGAATTAATGTTTCTAATAGTTCACTTCGTTTCGTAGACTCGTATGTAAGTAAGGGCCCTAACGTTTCGTTTACATAATCCTGCAGTTCTTCTTTAGAATTTTGCAATAAAAGACGTTGGACGCCTAAGTCTTTGTATTTCAGCACATCTAATTTTAGCCCGTAACTTTTAATGAATTGAATACATTTCAAAGCTTCATTAATTGCTTTTTTCGCTTTTTCAAGACTGTCGTAATACCTTCCGACTCCGGTGATGATCTGAACATTCCAATGTTTAAAGAGGATGAGATTTTTTACATACGCAATCAGTTCCCCTTGAGCAAAATCACGCGCGGCTTTAGATACTTGGTCTTCGAACGATAAAATAACGACAACTTGATCTCCTCTTAAAACCGCCATTCCGTTCGTAAAATGTTGTGAGATGTATTGTTGGATAAAATCAACAAACTGCCGTTTCAAATTTACCACGCGCTTATCAGTAGGCGTTAACTCTTCAAATGAAAAAACAACTGAACTGTAATGACTATCATTGGTTAACCGTAAATGCTTCGCTCGTTGGTAAAAGGTGTCATCGAGACGATCCGATAGCAATTCGTCGATAAATTCCCCTTTTAATGATTGTTCAGTATCAAATATCGCATGGTTTTTTAAAATCTCCAATGAAATAACGGTACATGCATGACCGAGCGCAGCTATGATCATTTTACTAATATGGCTGTCAGCAAGGATCGTTAAAACCCCAAGATTTCGCTCGGCGGACCCAATATGAAAAATAAATACGGACAATTCATTCCCGTTCGAACAGTTCATTTTAAGAGGTCGACTAGCGATGACCTTCTTTCTAGATTGTTCAGCTACAGTTAAAATGTGATAAACCTGGTCATATGTAAAAGGAGACTCGACCGTGCTCGCGAGGACTTGTCCAAACTCATTCAACAGAATCGCATCATATCCAATGTTGTCATAAATATATTGAATAATCGAGTTAAGACCTTCCCCTTTTAGAACAAGATCCGTTAAGCTTGTATGAATATCGATTGACCTTGTCAGTACTTCGTTTTGTTCTGTCATCTTTTCATTTAACGTTTGCAGTTTCGTTAAATGGGTTTCTTTTTCTTGATACAAATTGGCTTTTTCCAGTGCAACCGCTGCTTGATGCGAGATTGCTTCTAATAGATTAATATCTTCCTGAGTGAAATGGTGTTCGGAATGAAAGCAATCTAACGTGATCACACCGATTGATTTACCATTTCGAATAATCGGCGAACATATCGCAGAATAAGGAAAATTAGGAATGGAACTTTCCAGTTGAGCAAAATTATCACCACTCAGCGAGGCAATCGTTTTTCTCACTTGTTCTTGTGTAGGGAAAATAAGACAATTTTTAGCAAGAAAAGCTAAGCCAGTCATTGATTCTCCTGGCTTTAGCTTCACATTACCAACAATCTTCTGTTCAAATCCTTGCGCGGATTTTGCTACGAGTACTTCTTCTTTTTCATCGTACAAGAAGAGGACGCCACCGTCAGCTGCATCGATCGCGTTGATCGTTTCGCGCATAATGGAATCGATCGTATCGACGATGTTTAATGAAGAGTTTAATACATTAGACACTTCCATTAAGAGTTTAAGTTGTTTTCTGCTTAACGTCTCTTTCATTCGTACTTCCCTCTTCTCTTCCGTTGCCGTTTGTTCCATCTTCCATATATTCGATCACTGCTTTTGTTAAAACTTTCGCGGCAATCAGCATTGATTTTTCATCAAGATTAAACTTCGGATGATGGTGCGGGTAGACGATCCCTTCCGCCTCATTTCCTGCCCCCGTAAAGAAAAAGGTACCTGGTACCTTCTGTAGGTAGTAGGCAAAGTCTTCTCCACCCATCATTGGCGCCATTTTTTTAACATTCTCTTCACCGACAATTGTTTTCGCCACTTGAGCCAGATGATTCGTTTCCGCTTCATGATTGACAACGGCTGGGTACCCTTTTCGATACTCAAATTTATACGTTGCTCCAGATGCCTCACAAACACCTTTTAAATGTCGCTCCAGTTTCTCAATAATTTCATCTTGGACTGCTGGATCAAATGTTCGCACCGTTCCATTTAGCTTCACTTTGTCTGCGATTACGTTAAACGCATTTCCAGCATGGAAGGAACCGACACTAATGACAGCTGATTTTAACGGGTCCATGTTTCGGCTGACAATTTGTTGAATGCTCGTTACAAATTGTGAGGCAACGACAATGGAGTCGATTGTCTCATGTGGCGCGGCACCGTGACCCCCTTTTCCAATAATTTCGATATCAAACGCATCAGCTGCTGCCATTACTGGTCCTGAGCAATACGACACTTCGCCAACTGGCATCGTTGACCAAATATGAGTACCAAAGATCGCATCAACTCCATCTAAACAGCCGTCTTCGATCATTGGCTTCGCTCCTCCAGGTGATAACTCTTCGGCGAATTGATGAATGAGAACGACATTCCCGCTAAGCTCGTGACGATTTTCCGATAACGCTTTTGCAATTCCAACTAAAGTAGCCGTGTGCGCATCGTGCCCACATGCATGCATGACCCCAGGTATTTTTGATTGGTAAGGCACATCCGTTTCTTCTTGAATCGGTAATGCATCAAAATCGGCACGAACGGCAATCGTTTTACCCGGTTTCCCACCACGAATCCAACCGACAACCCCACGGCCTCCAACACCACGTTTCACTTCAATTCCTAACTCTTCTAGGTATTCAGCGATCATGATTGGTGTTTTTACTTCTTCAAATGAAAGCTCAGGATTTTCGTGTAAGTATCTTCTTAGCTCTACCATTTCAGGGTATAACTCTTCTAATCGATCTAATAGTTTCGTACTCAATTAACATCCCTCATTCTATATTTATATATTTTCTGAATGATTATACAATTTAATAGATATGTAGATCTATGTTTCGTTTCACTAAATTATAGTAGATATTTTTGTGAAATGTAACTACTTTTTTGAATATTCTTCACTTGAATTTGTTAACGAACATATTTTTACAATATACTTTTGTGGGTTATCACAAAAAACTTAATCATTTTTTGTTACACTACTATACTATTTTTATGTACAATCAAAAGCATCACAAAAAATATAATAATCAGAATATTCTTAAAGGGGGAGTTTTAATGGGACAACCGAACGTAGAGCCAAAGGTTCCAAATCAAAAAAAATCTGGATTGTTTCATATGTTCTTAAACTTCATCGAACGTATTGGTAACAAACTTCCAGACCCGGTGACATTATTCATCATTTTTGCATTACTTGTTATTATTGCTTCTCATTTTGCAGCGATGGCAGGAGTTAGTGTTGTCAATCCAGCGACAGGAGAAACGGTAGCCGCCATTAGCTTAATGACCAAAGAAGGAATTCAAATGATCATGACGAAAATGGTCAGTAACTTTGCTCAATTCCCTCCACTCGGACTTGTCCTCGTGACGATGATCGGTGTTGGTGTTGCTGAAGGTGTTGGACTCATTTCTGCTTTATTAAAGAAAGTTGTGTTAGGCTCGCCGAAAGCTCTCATTACGATCTCCATTGTGTTTGCTGGTATTTTAGCGAATATGGCCGGTGACGCTGGATTTATCGTCCTTCCTCCAATTGCCGCTCTCGTCTTTATGAGTGTTGGACGTCATCCGATTGCCGGAATGGTGGCAGCGTACGCAGCGGTTGCGGGTGGATTTAGTGCCAACTTGATCGTAAACATGCTTGATGCCCTATTAGCTGGCTTTACACAAGAAGCAGGGCGAATTATTGACCCCACATTTATCGCCAATCCAGCGATGAACTATTATTTCTTAGCGGCATCAGCGGTTATCATTATCCCGTTAGCCGTTTGGATTACGGATAAAATCGTCGAACCACGTCTTGGTACATATACAGGACCACAAATGAAGTTAGAACAATTAACGGCTGTAGAAAATAAAGGTTTAAAATGGGCAGGAGTCACTACTTTAGTATACTTAGCCGTTATTGCTTTACTGATCGTTCCAACAAACGGTGCATTACGCGCTGAAGATGGTGGCATTATTATTTCACCATTTATGAGCTCACTTGTACCGATTATCATGGGCTTATTCTTATTTCCTGCTTTGGTGTATGGTATGATCACAAAAGTGATTCGTAATGATAAAGATGTTGCCGATACGATGGCTAAAAGTATGAGTACGATGGGAATGTACATTATCTTAGCCTTCTTCGCTGCTCAATTTATTTCTTATTTTAACTGGAGTAACTTAGGAATTATCCTAGCCATCACCGGCGCTGATTTCTTGAAGAGTATGAACTTTACCGGCATTCCATTATTAATTGGCTTTATACTTATTAGTGCGACATTGAATTTATTTATCGGAAGTTCGTCTGCAAAATGGGCGATTCTTGGACCGGTCTTCGTCCCGATGTTTATGTTATTAGGCTACGATCCAGCATTTACACAACTTGCATATCGTATTGGGGACTCAATTACAAACCCGATCACACCGATGTTTGCGTATTTTGCGATCTTACTTGCATTAGCTCGTCGTTACGATAAAAATCTAGGTCTAGGCTCTTTAATTGCAGTGATGCTTCCATACAGTATATTATTTGGATTAGCATGGATCGTCTTTTTCGTCTTCTGGTACTTCCTTGGCTTACCGTTGGGACCTGGAAGTGGCATTTATTTACCATAATAAAGGAGTGACATAGTTTGACTAACGTTTTTTCAAAAGAACGATTATTACAAGATGTAGAAAAATGTAAGACTTACCCAGCGATTGATCCCAAAGTGTTAACGGATCGCTTAGATGAGTTAGCTGCCATCGGAAAAACCTCTGATGGCGGTGTAACCCGCTTTGTCTATACGGATGAGGAAAAACAAGCAAAAGAATTATTTAAAAAATGGATCCGTGAAGCAGGTCTAACCGTTACTGAAGATACGGCAGGCAATCTATTCGCCCGATATGAAGGAACTGAACCTGAGTTGCCCGTCGTCATGACAGGTTCGCATATCGATAGTGTCCCTAATGGCGGTGCGTTCGATGGTCCTTTAGGTTGCTTAAGTTCTCTAATGGCGATTGAAGCGATGATCCAACAAAAAGAAAAACCGAAACGTTCGATTGAATTCGTGATTTTCGTCAATGAGGAAGGCTCTCGCTTTAAAAATGGGATCTTTGGAAGTCGCGCAATGATGGGCGAAGTTACCTATCATGAATTAGAGGCTCATCATGATGATGATGGCATAACGGTTGCTGAAGCGATGCGCCAACAAGGGTTGACCCCGGAAAACATTGAGCAAAAACCTAGAAAAGCCGAAGACATTTACGCCTTTTTAGAGTTACATATCGAGCAAGGAAAACAATTAGAATTAAATGAAGAAACGATCGGAATCGTGACGGGGATTGCCGGTCCATCTTGGCACACCTTTACGTTTTACGGTGAAACCGACCATGCCGGAAATACGCCGATGCATATGCGAAAAGATACCGTGACGGGTGCAGCTGAGTTCATTCTTGAAGTTGAAAAACTTCCGAGACAAATGAATGAAACCGCGGTAGCAACCGTCGGTAAAATGTACGTCTACCCGAATGGGACTAATGTCATCGCCGGGAAAACAGCGGTCAATGTTGATGCGAGAGACATTCACACCGATACCTTGGCTGAGCTGAACGAGCGAATCGTTGCAAAAGCACATGAAATCGCTGAAAAACGAGGCTTAACCGTGCATCACGAAAATCCAACCAATATCCCGCCGGTCCCTGTACCTGAAAACATTCAGACGTATATTAAACAGGCCGCCATCAATCACGATCTCCCCTACCGCCATCTAGTGAGCGGCGCTGGGCATGACGCGATGATTGTTGGAAAGTATGTTCCGGCTGGGATGATCTTCGTTCCAAGTGTGAACGGAAAAAGTCATTCACCCGAAGAATTTACGTACTTATCGGATTGCGTAGATGGTGTTGCGGTGATGAAGGATGTTTTATGGAAGCTAGCGAATGAATAGATGGTGTTTAGTAAAGTGAGTTAAACCAGAGCTAGTTCTAGTGTTTTGGGAAAAATTGATAAATACTTCAAATAACACAATAAACCCAACCCATGAGGAGTAATCCTTTTCATGGGTTGGGTTATGTATTCTTCTGCCTATTTAGTTTTCACCTGGGAAAAGGACGGCTAAAATGACAACATCCTTATCAATTAACTTGTAATAAACCCTAAAATTCTTAACCACTACCCTTGAAATCCCTTTATATTTACCAAATTCTTCATTATAAAATTTACCAATAATATCATTCTCTAATAGACCTTCAGTTTCTAAAATAATCTGAGAAATAAAGTCAAATGTTTCTTCAGGCGTATATCTTTCACTTCTAAACAAGGTGAGTTTTTCCATAACAGCAGGAGTCCAGATAACTTTTCGATCATGCCGATCATGCATTACATAAAGTCCTTTTTGGAAAGTGATCTTAATAACTCTGTAGTAGTCATGCCCTGTCCATTTTCGTACTGCTCCATACTTTCCTTTAACATAAGTTTCAGCTCAGGATTTTTTTCAGCTTCAACCTTTATGGATTGTTTATCTTCTTCTTGAAGAACAAGTGTAAATTTCCCTTTTCCAGGAATAGAAAACTGAAATACAGAATTCTCACTATTCATATTAGAGATATACTTCATTAGTTCTTCAGAAGACAGGATTTTCCCCATAGTTATCACCACCATTATGATCCTTTCTTTAATAATACCATAACGTATTCATGTAATGTCTAACCGAAATTCTTATAGTTTCGACAGGCTAGTACAATGAAGATTTCCTTGTTAGGTTAATAATGAAAATCCTTTAATACAACTTGTGGTTTTACGTTAAAACATTAAATCAAGGTCGCATCCCATGTCTAGAAATCCCCAATTGTTGCGGCAGACGTTCATATGCATCTTTCACCCATTCACACAAAAGCGGCCTTGTATCCCTTGGGTCAATAATCTCTTCAACACCAAACGCTTCAGCAGTACGGAATGGAGATCGGATTGACTCCATGCGATCGAGTAAGTCTTTTAATAAAGCATCTGGATCCTCACTTGCTTCGAGCTCTCGACGATACGCAACCTGTACTCCGCCTTCAACCGGAAGTGAGCCCCAATCTCCAGACGGCCATGCATATCGTTGGTTTAATCCATGTCCGTTACTCATCCCTGCTCCACCTACTCCAAACACTCGACGCATAATAATTTCAATCATAGGCACCTTTGCCTGATAAACAGCAGAAACCGCCCGTACACCTTTTCGAATCGTGCCTTTCTTCTCAGATGGAAGACCAATGACCATCCCTGGTTGGTCCACAAGATTAACGATTGGAAGATGGAAGGTCTGACAAAGGTCCACAAAACGCTCTAGTTTTTCAGAACTCTCAGCAGTTAACCCTCCACCATTCACAAACGGATCGGGAGCAAGTACTCCGACCGGATGTCCATCCAAACGAGCAAAGCAAGTAACTGTACCACCACCGTAAAAGCGCCCCATCTCAAAAATGGAGTCCTGATCAAATAGGAGCGGCAAGAGTTCGCGTATTTTGTAGGGGGCTCGACGATTTTTCGGGATGAATGAAATCAACCGTTCTTCGCGTCGTTCAGGTGAATCTTCTGTCTCCTTTACTGGCGGCAGCTTCCATACATTCGAAGGAAGGTACGATAAAAACGTCCGCATTTGCCTGAAAGCATCTTCCTCTGACTTGGCTACATTATCTACAGCGCCACTTGATCGGTGGACTTGAATTCCACCCAATTCTTCCTTCGTTAAATCTTGTCCCATCCCGTATTTAACGACGGGTGGTCCGGCCACAAATAATTGTGAGTTTTCCTCTATCATGACAGAAAAGTGAGAAGCAGCCACTCGTGCTGCGCCTAAACCTGCGACCGACCCCATACAGGCTGCAACAACAGGAACGCGTTCCATATTGGCGACCACGTAATCCCAAGCCGGGTTGACTGGAATGTACGTATGGCCACTCGTATCAAACGTCTTCACACTTCCTCCACCACCAGTTCCATCGACGAGACGAATGATCGGCAATTGTAGGTCATGCGCCATTCTCTCAGCATATACTTGCTTTCCAAAAATCGCCCCATCCGCAGCCCCGCCTCGGACCGTAAAATCATCCCCGCCAACAACCACTTTGCGACCGTCAATTCGACCGGTACCTAAAATAAAATTAGCGGGTGTGAAATCGATTAGATTGCCTTCTTCATCATACTTCGCTTTCCCGGCAATCGCACCGGTTTCGTGAAACGTACTTTCATCTAGCAACTTATCAATTCGCTCCCGTACGGTCAATTTTCCATACGACTTATACTTCTCTACCCGTTCCTTTCCTCCCATTTGACGGGCTAATTCTTCTCTTTGGCGTAGCTCTTTAATTTCTGGTTCCCAACTCACACTTATCTGCCTCCTTTGAAATCATTATTTATTTTTCTAGTAAAAATAAATGCCAAGATATTAGAAGAACCTATGGATTAGATCTTCTCAGACGCTAAACTTAGTTCTGTCTGGCCAGGAAGTTTGAAAGAAAGAAAAAGTGCTGGAATGATTAGATAGAATAGTATATGAATAGATAGGTGGTAATTAGAAGATTGGTTACTATATTGAGGTTATTTGAACTTTTTTGCAGAAACATTTACCTCTCTACTATACATCAGAATATTCTGTATTTAAAGAAAAGTGTATTCCGTTTTATAGTTCTAAATGTGCATAAACCCTAATAGTTTATAAGAAGAAATCGATATAGCACACTGAGCAACACATCCCATATGAAATAGGTGATATCAAATGTATAATGTTTATTTTTACAACAGAAGAGATCTGTTATTATGTCAGCTGCTGCAACAGGTTCCAACTGAAGGGCAAAATTTAACCATTAAAGGCCGTAAAATTAAAGTGTCCACTGTTCAAAACATGGACGAGAAGTATTATGTAGACGTTACATTTGAAGCTGTAAAAAAAGGGAAAGCGAGCGGCGCCGATCCGTCCAAAAAGAAGAAAAAATAAAAATCTAACAATAGCACTTTGCTCCTAGTTAATGTTAATGTAAGAACTTATACTAGGGACCGAGACGATCTATCTGTACACTACTATCACCTTCTCCCAGAAAAGAGAAGGTGATTTTATTATCTAGTTGGGGTCAAACTTGGTGAATAAAGCTTAGCGGACTCAGGGGACCTTATTTGTGTCAAAACCCCTGTTTTCTTCAGTTTAGGGTACTCAGAAGGCCTTATTTCACAAAAAATGCGTCCATGACACTAGATTTATATCAAATAAGGTCCTCTCAGTGCCCTAATAGCTGAAATAGAGTCGATTTTAAGAAAATAAGGGCCTCTCAAGTCCACAATATTGTAAATATAGCTTAGCTCAGGTCAAGGGTCCGTTTTTCATAGAAATAGCGTAACTCTAGACAAGCATCCGAATTTCCTAGAAATAGCGTAACTCTAGTTTGAGCGTCCGAATTTTATACAATCCAAGCCTACAAATTTCTTAGAATAATCGTAGCCTAATTAAATCCGTAACAGAAAAACCAAAAAGCAGAACCCTTCTCCAACGAGTTCTGCTTCTACGCATACAAACAATTCTATTATCTCACTAAGTACAAGCTCAATGCAGGAATGAATGTGATAATAAGCACACACACAATCATAACCAAGATAAAAGGAACTATCGCTTTTATTAGACTTTCAAACTTGGTTCCTGCTATATTCGAAGCGACGAAGAGGTTAATTCCCACCGGTGGCGTAATAAAGCCGATCGCTAAGTTTACAATCATAATAATTCCAAAATGAACCATATCCATCCCTAAAGCTTGAGCGACTGGTGCTAGAATTGGAGTTAGAATGATAATTGCTGCTGCCGTCTCTAGAAAAATTCCAACAAATAATAGCAGTAGATTAATCAGTAGTAACGTCACAATCCAGTTATCCGATATTCCTAGCATAAACTCTGTAATTTGAGCGGGTATCTTTTCACGTGTTAAATACGATCCGAAAACCGAAGCCCCGACAATAATAAACATAATGACTGACGTAATTTGGATCGAAGAAGTAAAAATATGATACAAATCTTTTATCTTAATTTCGCGATAAATAATAAAACCAACAATGAAACCATAAACAACGGCAACGAGAGCTGCTTCAGTTGGTGTAAAAATCCCGCCGTAAATACCGCCTAAAATGATAACAGGCATTAATAAAGCAAGCGAAGCATCTTTTAATGCAAGTAAAAACTCTTTAAAGTTGTATTTTTCTCCCCCGCCATACCCTTTGATAATCGAAATGACATAGACAAGGATCGTCAACGACACGACGATAAATAGTCCAGGAATAATACCCGCAATAAATAAGTCACTAATGGACGCACCTGCTGCTACACCAAATAGGATAATCGGAACACTTGGAGGAATAACGATTCCAATCGTACCCCCTGTTGCTTGAACGGCTGCTGAAAAATTTCGGTCATAGCCTTTTTTCACCATCGCTGGAATTAAGATCGACCCAATCGCAGCTGTCGTCGCTGCCGCTGACCCTGATAGTGCAGCAAAGAAAGCACAAGCAATGATTGATACAACCGCAAGCCCCCCACGCATTCGTCCAAAGATGACGTTGGCAAGGTGGATCAGCCGTTTGGACATTCCACCGCTCTCCATCAGCTTCCCTGCTAGAATAAAGAAAGGTATGGCAAGAAGCGGGAACGAGTCAACAGAACTGAACATTCGTTGCATAATGGAAAGTAAAGGAACGGAATCTTGAATAATAAAAATAAGAGCAGCTGACATCGCTAGCGCAATTGCGATGGGAACATTAATAATAAATAATAGAATTAATAATGCAAAAACTAACATTTCCATACCTATTCCTCTCCTTTCCTTAACTCTTGCCACGTGACATCTAATAGATTAATCGTGAGCAAAATCCCACTAATCGGAATGACCAAGTACACATACCCCATCGGAATTCGTAAAACGGCAGATAATTGAGTCATTGAACGTCCGACTAGATTGAACCCTTGTTGTATCATAATAAAGAAGAACCCTAAACTAACGAGTGCGGCTATAATGATAAAAAAACGGCGTAACAATAGTGGTGATTTGTCGACCAGAGCTGACATTCCAATATGCGATTTGGTAGCCATCGCATGTGCGGCTCCTAAAAACGTAACCCATACCAATGAATAACGAGAAAGCTCTTCTGTCCAAGCCAATGGTTGGTTGATTACAAATCGAAAGAGTACTTGGCAAAATACTGCTACGATTAAAACGATAAATATGGCTATGAGGAGATAATTTACGGTTAGATTGATTGAATTTACTACTTTTCTCATTTGTCTCCCACCTTTAAATAAGCATAAAAGCCTTTTTAATAATGGCCCAGCATAGAAGTAGCTTCATTGGGGCTAAAGTTTAATACGATATTCTATAAAAAAACGGGAAGAAAGAGACTTCCCGTTTTTCCTAATCACTAACTATGAAACTTATTGTGCGTCTAAGATACGTTGAAGCAAGTCTTGGTTAGAGAAGTTTTCATAGACGGATACGATTCCTTCACGGAAAGGATCTACATCTACATCTTCAATAATTTCCATTCCTTGTTCTTTTAAGTTTTGTAAAGATTCTTGTTCCATTTCGATAATTAAATTACGTTGAAACTCACCAGCTTTTTGCCCTTCTTCAACAACAATCGCACGTAAATCTTCAGGAAGTTTATCGTACGTTTCTTGGCTTAATAAAAATAATGCCGCTGAGTAAACATGTCCTGTTAATGTCATGTATTTTTGGTTCGCTTCAAATAAATTGAATTGATCCGCAACGATCGCTGGGTTTTCTTGTGCGTCAACTACTTTTTGTTGTAAAGCAGTTAATGCTTCTGTCCAAGCCATTGGAGACGGTTGTGCCCCTAGAGCTTCAAATGCCGCGCGATGTACAGGGTTTTCTTGTGTACGAATACTTAATCCTTTTAAATCAGCAGGCTCTGTAATTGGTCTTAAGCCATTCGTTACATGTCGGAAACCATTTTCACCCCAAGAAAGCGGGACAATTCCATATTGTTCAAAGCTAGCAAAAATTTCTTGTCCGATCTCACCTTCAAGTACCGCTACAGCAGCATCACGATCGTTGAATAAGAATGGTAAATCTAATACTTCAAGTTCTGGTACAAAGTTAGAGACAGGAGCAGTTGATGTAACAACTAAATCAACCGTTCCAAGCGTAAGAGCTTCTGTTAACTCTCTTTCTGCACCAATTTGGCTGTTCGGGAACGTTTCAATTGTCACTTGACCATTCGTACGTTCTGCAATGTTCTTTGCCATCTCTTGAAGTCCTAACTCATAAGGATGATCCTCTGGTAAAGAATGTCCTGCTTGTAATACAAATGTTTCCCCTGTCGAAGCTGCTGGTTCTTCTGTATCTCCACCAGTTTCACTTTCTGTTGATGTCTGAGAACCTCCACAAGCTCCTAATAACATCGTTGTTGCTAATACAGCAGCTGTTAAAAAAGGCCACCTTTTCATACTAAATTCCCCCTAATGTCTTTGTTTTTATCTATTTTAATTTTGCTGTTATGATAGACAACAAGATTAAAACCTAGAATGAATAACGTAGAGCTACGTTTTTTAATTGGGTATAGTTTTGGATCGCTTCTAAACCTTTCTCTCGTCCAAACCCACTTTTTTTATGCCCACCAAATGGTTGAGCCACTCCACCACCAGCACCGTAGTGGTTTATGAAGACTTGACCACACTCCAATTGGTTCGCAACCCGATGAGCTCTGCCAACATCTTCAGTCCACACCCCTGCAACCAGTCCATATGGAGTCCCGTTCGCGATTTGAACGGCTTCTTCCTCTGTACGAAACGTGCTTACAGTTAATACAGGACCAAAGATTTCTTCTTGGGCAAGCAAATGCTCGGGTGGCACGTCATTTAATATCGTCGGCTGTAAAAAGTAACCTTCTTCGCAGCCATCGACGGTCACCCAGTTTCCTCCAGTCGCGACTGGGATACGATCTTCTTTTGCTAATGTTAAAAATCGTTGAATATGCTCAAATTGTTTTTTCGATAGAACAGGACCAAGGTCAGGATTGTCTATTCCTGCACCGATTGTCAGCTTTTCCATCGCTTCAGCAAGCTGTTTCACAAACGAATCTTTGATGGTCTCCTGTATCACTAGACGAGACCCGGCTGAACACGTTTGCCCTGAATTTTGAACTATGGAACGAAGAACCCAATCGAGCGTATTTTCAACGTTGCAGTCATCAAATACGATATTTGGCGATTTTCCACCAAGTTCAAGTGTTACAGGAACAATATTTTGTGCTGCACTTTCCATGACTCTTTTTCCTGTTTCAACCGAACCTGTAAACGTAATGTGATTAATGTCTGGATGCCCTGACAGTGCAGCACCGGCTTCATGACCGTATCCTGTCACAACATTTATAATTCCTTTAGGAAACCCTAATGGCTCAAGCAGTTCAACCAACTTCAGGATACTTAAAGGAGTGTCCTCGGCAGGCTTTAATACCGCTGCATTACCTGTTGCCAGTGAGACCGCAATGCTTCTTGCACCAATTTGTAATGGGTAGTTCCATGGAATTACATGTCCTACAATGCCAATCGGCTCACGAACGGTATAATTAATGATCCCCTCTTGTACCGGGATCGTTTCTCCCATGATTTTATCAGCAATACCTGCATAAAAATCAAAATAACGAGCGGCCACTTCCACATCGACTTCGGATTGTTTTAACGGTTTACCGACATCCAATGTTTCGATTTTCGCAAGTTCCTCTTTGTTTTCACGGATGATCTCCGCTGCTTTAAAAAGAAGTCTGCCTCTCTGCTGAGGTTCTAACGCTTTCCACTCTTTGGAACGAAAGGCTTCTTTCGCTGCATTTACAGCGAGGTTCACGTCCTCTTGATCTCCTCTTGGAACGACCGCAATCACGTTTCCATTCGCGGGATTTTTCACTTCAATGAGTCTTGATGGATCAGGGACGGTCCATTCGCCGTTGATATAACACCCTTGAACTTTCGTTGTTGAGTTACTCATCATTAAATCCCCCTTCCCCCATCTACATTTAATACAGCGCCGGTCACAATCGCAGATTCCTTTGAACTGAGATAAACCAATGAATTGGCGATATCAATCGGTTGAATTAATTTTCCTAAAGGAACACTCTTTTTAAATATCGTTTCCTTCGTCGTTTCAATATCCATTTCTTTCGATGAGAACTGACCTAACATTTGCGTATCCGCTGGTCCCGGATTAACCACATTGACACGAATGCCATATTCCGCTAATTCAATCGCTAGCGCCTGAGACAATGATACAGTTGCCCCTTTTGAAGCGATGTAAGCATTTAAACCGGGACGCGGTCGAACCATAGAAATCGAAGCGACATTCACAATTACTCCATCACTTTCTTTTTTTAAGTAAGGAGTGACTTCACGGCAAGTTAGAAATACAGCTGTTGTATTCACGTCCATAATCTTTTTCCAGTCATCTAAGCTTACTTCTTCAATTGGCGTAGCGGATTGAGCAACCCCAGCTATATTTAAAAGCCCAGTAATTTTCCCGAACACTTGATAAGTTTCAGAAAAGACTCTCTTCACATCTTCTTCATTTGTCAGATCAGCAGAAATCGGTAGCAGACGATCATTTTTTAAGGAGTGGTCAATATTTAAATCAACAGCAGCGACATAAGCGCCTTCCTCTAAAAATCGTTTGACCGTCTCCTTTCCCATTCCACCTTGTGCACCGGTAATGACAAACACTTCATCTCGTAGTCTCATGAGTGATTAACCTGCCTTTCTTGAATCTGTTTTTTAATCGATTCACAAATTGCAGTCCCCATTTCACTAGTTGTGGAGCTCCCACCGAGGTCTGGAGTACGAACTTGATTGTCTAGTAATACCTGCTCAATGGAATGAACAATCACATCTGCCAGGTCCGCTCTTCCTAAATGTTCAAGCATCAAAGCAGCTGACCAGATTTGCGCGATCGGATTGGCAATTCCTTGACCCGCAATGTCAGGTGCTGAGCCATGCACCGGCTCAAACATGGAAGGAAAGTCTCGTTCAGGATTTAAGTTAGCTGATGGTGAAAGACCGAGTCCCCCTACGACCGCAGATCCTAAATCACTTAAAATATCACCGAATAGATTGGACGCTACGACGACATCGAAATCTTGTGGTCTCGATACAAAATAAGCAACAAGGGCATCAATGAAATAGTGATCCGTATGAATGGAAGGATAGTTCCTACTTACTTCTTTGACGACCTCATCCCAAAGCACCATCGAATGAAGGATTGCATTCGATTTTGTTGCACTTGTCACTGATTGTTTCCCATGCTTTTTCGCATATTCAAACGTAAATTCAGCCACTTTTTTCGTACCAGCCCTCGTAATGATCGTATTTTGAACGGCTATTTCTTGATCTAATCCGGTATACAGTCTTCCGCCACTATTGGAGTATTCACCTTCTGCATTTTCCCGAATGATAACAAAATCAATATCTTTTTCGTTTGCTAACGGCGAAGGAACACCTTTCAATAGTTTTACAGGACGGAAATTGATATATTGTTGCAGTTGTTTGCGAATCGGCATGATCAGTTGCCAAATCGTCACTTCATCTGGAACACGTGCATCCCCAATCGCTCCAAATAAAATTGCGTCATACTGCTTTAATATTTCTAGGCCATCCTCTGGCATAATCCTGCCGTTTTCAAGGTAATAATCACTGTTCCAATCAAAGGTTTCAAAATCGATATGTAATGACGGATCTAATTCTTTCAATAGTTCTAACACCTTCATAGCTTCACGGACAACTTCGGGACCAATTCCATCTCCTGGTAAAACCGCAATCTTATGTAGGGTGGTCATTTTCTATCTACCTCTTCTCTTCGTAATCTATAAAACTACCACATCTCGCTAGGCTATAACTCACAAGATAGCAGGAAAACATGAGATGGCTTGTTATAAAATCTAACAAACAAAGGAGCGCTTTCAATACGGTCTAAGTTCAAATCACTTCTCTTCTAGCATTAAAGAAAATACTCGTTCCGGTAATTCAAAATGTGAATACATGACTCTTGACGCTTCTTTCGCCTTCCCATCTCGAATATGCTCATAAATTAGCTCATGCTCTCTAAAAACTCGTTCGACGACATCTGGAATACTAAAAAATTTATGTACTTGCTTTCGATAGCTTTCAATCATGAGGGTAATCACTCTTTGCATAACTGGATTTTTAGAAGCTTTGGCTACCGCAATATGAAACTCTAAATCCCATTTCGCAAACATTTCCATCTGATCGAAGTTTTCTCTCATGCCATTAATCGCTTTTTCGATCTCCATCAAATCTTCACTCGTTCTTCGTTTGGCTGCTAAATAGCTTGTTTCCTTTTCAATGAGCTGTCGAGCTTCAATGATAGATCTCAAATTTTGAACATCATGGAAAATTAACGATGAAAAGTCAGAAGAAGTGGACGATCTTCCCTCTTTATTTAGATAAGTGCCTTTTCCTTGATGAAAGCTTACCAATCCAATCGCAGATAATTTCGAAAGCGCTTCTCGTAAAACAATTAAACTCACTTGATAATACTCAGCTAAATCTTTTTGTGAAGGTAATTTTTTACTACTTTCATACTTACCTTCTTCAACATCCTGGATAAATGCAGAAACAACATCATCAACTAAAGAAGTACGTTTTACTTTCAAATTTTCACCTTCTCTAAGTCTTCATAAGACCTGTTAACTTAAGAGTATTATATATAGGCAATTCGAAATAGTCAATCAATTATAATTTGTCGAAATTGTGTAAAATGCAGGAATCTTATTTACAAATTTTAATTGTCTTGTGATAACATTTATAGAAAAATAGTTAGTATGCTACTTCAAGGGGGAATTAGATATGGATCACATCACTGCATTAGTCGAACTACTATCTGAAGATCGTGTCTCAACAAATGAAACTACTCTACGAAATCACGGAAAAGACGAATCTCACCATACCGAAGCCTTACCTTATGTCGTCGTCTTCCCTAAAAGTAAAGAAGAAGTAAGTGAAATTAACAAGCTAGCGAGTCAATACGAAGTTCCAGTCATTCCGTTTGGTCTTGGTTCTAGTTTAGAAGCTCATGTTATTCCCTACCAAGGTGGGATTACCGTTGACTTCTCGTTGATGAACCAAATTATTGAAATTCGCGAAAATGACTTTCTTGTAAAAGTGCAACCCGGCATTACCCGCACTCAATTAAATAAGGCCTTAAAGCAATACGGATTATTCTTCCCTGTTGACCCAGGAGCGGATGCGACCATTGGAGGAATGATCGCCACGAATGCAAGTGGGACGACCTCGGTTCGATATGGTGTGATGAGTGATCAAGTTCGAAATCTAGAAGTTGTTCTGGCAGACGGTACCATTATTCAAACAGGTAGTTTAGCTGTGAAATCTAGCTCAGGCTATCATCTGAATTCTTTATTCGTAGGCTCCGAGGGAACGCTCGGTCTGTTTACGGAAATTACCTTGCAAGTTTATGGAATCCCAGAATTCACCACTGCTGCAAGAGCTGTGTTTCCAACCGTATCTCAAGCGGTAGATGCTGTCGTAAAAATCCTGCAAGCTGGTATTCCAATCGCACGTTGCGAACTGGTGGACAGTTACTCGATGAAACAAGTAAACCAGCATAGTAAAACGAACTATCTTGAGGCCCCCACCCTCTTCATAGAATTTCACGGGAACGAAGCGGGACTTGCGCAAGATGTAGAGTTTACACAGGAAATTGTCTATGATATAGGCTGCCAAGAAGTCATTTTCGAAAACGACTCAAAAGCCGCGTATCAATTATGGGAAGCGCGACATCATCTAGCGTATGCATTTATTCACGGCGCTTCAGGCAAGAAATTGTTAGTAACCGATGTTTGCCTTCCGATATCCGAGCTAGCTGGAGCAATAAATAATGCTAGAAAAACATTAGACGAGTTCGGCCTTGTAGGTGGGATCGTCGGTCACGTCGGCGACGGTAACTTCCATGTCCTCTTAATGGTCGATAAAAACGACCCAAAAGAAATGGAACTTACAGAAACATTTACTGAACATCTCGTAAACTATGCGATATCTCGCGGAGGTACATGTACAGGTGAACACGGCGTGGGAATGGGCAAAAAGAAATACCAACGACTTGAGCACGGTGCTGCTTACGACGTCATGATTACGATTAAAAAGGCATTAGATCCAAAATGCATTTTAAACCCAGACAAGATCATTGATAAATACTAAAAAATATTTTACTAACATAACTTTTTGGTAAGGATTTTTGTTTACTTCAACTAAAAATTAGAAACGAAAAGAAACTCTGCCACACCTGACAGAGTTTCTTTTTTTGTTATCTTCCATCCACAACTTCTTTTAGTATATCATAGGATCGCTTTTGTTTATCAGGGTCAAAGATATAGGACACAGCCATGATCTCATCCACGTTATATTTGTTTTGGAAGTTCGTTAATTGGTCTTTAATTGATGCTTTACTACCTATCAAAGTCACCCTCGACATGGCATTAGCCATATCTTTTTCAGGCTGGCTCCAAATGGAATCCATGCTATCAACAGGAGGACGCAATGGCTGCCTTGTACCACGTACAACATTTAAGAAAAATTGTTGCATCGTTGTTAGCTCCTTTTTCGCCTCTTCATCACTTTCATCCGCAATGACATTTAAGCAAAAGATCATATACGGGGAACTTAAGTATTCTGATGGCTGGAATCGTTGACGATAAATGGCGATGGCTTCGTCCATATATTGAGGTGCAAAATGAGCAGCAAAAACGTACGGCAAACCTAATTTAGCTGCTAAATAAGCTGAATCTGTGGAAGAGCCTAGAATATAAACCGGTATATTCGTATCAACACCAGGATATGCTCTGACATAACCTTGATCCACTTCTGGCCCGAAATACGTCAACAGAGCATTCACATCGTCAGGAAATGAATGAACCGAATCATGATTGGACCGTCTGAGTGCACTAGCCGTATGCATATCAGTACCAGGCGCCCTTCCCAAACCTAAATCTAACCTGTCCGGGTAAATCGTCGCCATTGTCCCAAATTGTTCGGCTACGACTAGCGGAGAATGATTCGGCAGCATGATGCCACCAGAACCTACACGAATTTGTTCTGTATTCTCTAATGTATGTTTTATTAAAATCGAAGTGGCAGAACTGACTAAAGTAGACGTATTATGATGTTCCGCAATCCAATATCGTGTATATCCCATTTTCTCTGTTGCTTGTGCCAAGTCAACCATAGCATCAATGGCTTCCTTAGATCCTTGTCCTAAGCGAATCGGTGCTAGATTTAAAACAGACACAGGAATTTGTATATTTGACATTTACTTTTGTCCCCTCTTGAGTAATTTCATACCTTATTATACTAACAAGGAGAGTACTCAATACAAAGCAATATGCCCTGAAAACAATTATAATAGGTAGCCCTAATAAGAAATCACCCTCTCTATTAACTAGGAGAAGGTGATTTCTTATTAAATATATAAGCTATAAACTAGCCTTCTACTTTCTGCTGCTCTTGTTCTTGTAGTTTTCGCCACAGGATCTTGCCGCTTCCTGAAACAGGAAGTGCACCAAGGAATTGAATGATTTTTGGCACCTTATAAGCCGCCATATGCTCCTTAGCCCATGCAATTATCTCTTCAGCAGTTGTGTCTTTTCCACCATCATTCAGGACAATGAACGCTTTGACCGTCTCTCCTCGTCTAGCATCTGGCACCCCTATGACACAAGCATTTTGAACCGAAGGGTGTTTATACAAAGACATTTCAACTTCCGCAGGCCATACTTTAAAACCAGACGCATTGATCATACGTTTTACCCGGTCGACTAAGAAGAAATATCCTTCCTCATCATAGCGAGCGATATCGCCTGTTCTAAAGAATTCCTTACCTTCCAACGTAACAAAAGCACCTTTCGTCTCCTCCGGTCGGTTCCAGTATCCTTTAAACACCTGTTCTCCCGTTACGATGATTTCTCCTTCTTCATGTGGACCTAGTTCTTTTAACGTTACCGGATCTACGACTCTAGCATCAACATCAAACTGCGGCACCCCTAAACACTGTAACTTCGCTCGATCGAGTGGGTTCTGGTGAATTTGCGACATCGTTTCTGTGAGTCCATATCCCTCGACATACCGAAGCCCCGTCAATTCAAACAACTTCTGTCCAACCGCCTCAGGTAATGGTGCTCCACCGCCGCCAATCATCCGAAGGGACTCGATCGCTTCTTTTTTCAAATTAGGATTGCCTAAGAAATCCACAACCATCGTCGAAATGTTCGTCCACCTCGTAATTCGATACCTTTCCATTAACGTTAACGCGACATCCCGATCCCAGCGTGTCATCAAAACCATCGTTCCTCCCAAGTAAATCGGGCCATTCATGTTATGCTGCATACCGGTCACATGGTAAAGCGGCAACGTTGACAAACTCGTATCCGCTGGTGTTGCTCCGCTCCAAACCGCCCCGCCAACAAGCGTAGCTTGCAAAGTCTTATGGGTATGCATGCAGCCTTTTGGTTTCCCTGTCGTCCCGGATGTATAAGGCAAGCAACATAAATCATCACTTTTCCCCTCGCTTGGACCCGGCTTGTGACCCGCTAATAAAGCTTCTTTCCAGGCAGTAATCGCTGACGAAATAAAAAGCTCTTTCGGCGCCGCAACGACAGGAGGCACCACATAATCCAACTCTTGCTGAGCATATTCTGAATAAGCAGCGACCACAATATGTTGAAGTGGAGTGACACCAAGACACGGCTCAATTTCCGGCATTAACTCTTGGCCAGCAATCGCCACTTTTGCGTCACAATCGGATAAATAAAAGGCAACTTCATCTTTCACATTCATTGGATTAATCGGAACAACGACAGCATCAACACGTAAAATCGCGTAAAAGGTAATGATATACTGTGGTGAATTTTGCATGTACAACAAGACTCGGTCACCTTTTGAAACACCCAATTCCTGCTGTAAGTAACCTGCCATTTGTTCGACTTCTCTGTGAAGTTGATGATATGTGATTTCTGTTCCGTAAAAAACAATCGCTGTCTTATCGGGGTAACGTTTTGTGGTCGTTTCTAAGTTGTCATAAATCGTGGACTCAGGGATCGGTAAAGATTTCGGTAAATGTGTTGGCCAAAATTCAAAATGCCGTGTAAACATTAAAAAGTCACCACCCAAATAAAAAATAATCACTCGCTGAAAGAACAAGTGTAACCGCTTACAAGATACATAGTCTAATAATAACAGAATATTCATATAAATGTAAACTTATTATCAGGAAAGGAACTCTCCCTCACTTCAATCTTTTACTAGAATATTTTTTTAATATAATCTGAATGTTAACTGTGCAAAAGACGCACAGACATCAAAAGTTTTTCTCACCATTTTATATCTTATAAAAGGATTAATCGTTTGCCATGTAAAATTAAGAAATAAGAGGTTTTGCATAACCAAGAAAGGAAGAATCTAATGATTGATCTAGTATCTATAAAAGTTGTCCAATCAAAAGAGGATATCACCATCCAAAAAACAATTTTGAATTCACACCCTGCCTACAATCAGGTTGTTATGGCGAAGGAATTTTTAACGGAAGAAGATATCATCAAAGACAACGAGGAAAATTTAAAGTTAGGTGCAGAATACTACTACATAACGAAAGACAATGAACCTGTTGGACTCATTCATTATCTCTTAAATCATAAGTCCGACCATCTACCGTGGATAGGTTTGTTAATTGTCCATAAACAACATGGCAGAGGCGGGGTCGCTTCAAAGGCCCTTCACCTGCTCGAGAAAAAACTGATTGATCAAAATAAACAGAAAGTGAGATTGTGTGTTCAAGATGGTAATGAGATTGGGGCAGTCTTTTGGAGACAAGAAGGCTTTGTGATCATCAACTCAGCAACAGACGGACATAATAACCGAGTTGATATTTATGAAAAGAAACTATATCCGGATCGTTATCAGTGTTCATAAGCATTTCATTCAAAGTTGACAAAAGAATAAAATAAGATCACTTCTAGAACCCTTCTCCATGCTAAAAAAACCTTCTTCCACAATGATCATAGAAGAAGGTTTTTTGTACGTTTGAAATGTTCTACCACTAGATCAACTTACCGCTTAAATCTAAATCCCAATCATATTGTAATAATTCAATACGAGCAGTACGCTCATGGCCAAAAATAAAACCGTCGTATAATATAGCCTTTTAAACACCGTACCTGATCTAGACAACCAAGCGAAAATAAGGGCAAAGCCTTGTATGAGGACTAATATCAGAGTAATTAATGGAATATAGAGTGCCAATTGAACCGCGAGAGGCAGTTCAATAAACACAGCGGCAATCCCATCCATCTGAAGGAGCCCCGTTACAAGTACGACTAAAAAGAGTAAAAAACTCAAACAAATCAGCATGTTTAGCTTTCCTGCATCCTTATACCAGCTCTGTCTCGTTTCTGTCGAATTTCTTTGTTTATTTCTTGTCACTAATTTTTTAATTAGTCTTATAATCAAGAAAAGACCAGTAGCTACAGAAAACAAAACAAAAACACCGAATAGGATGCCGTGTAACATTGCATTTTGGTACCAGGTACCTTTTTCATACACGAAGCTGTCTGGATAAAACAAGTGAGTGATCTGCCCTTTTCCATCTTCTTCGAAAGCGAGATACTGTTCGGTTTCAGGGTTCATAAATACAAGCGGTTCTACTTGGATAAATGTACTTTCCTGTCCTAAATTCTGAACAATCAATGAATGATCAGTGTCCTGACTTACTTTGATTGGAGGTGCCATCGCTAGTGTAATTTTTGACGCATCTTCATGACTGTAGCGGTTTGTATAATAGCTGCCCTCGTATCGTTTGAGACCTTCCTCAACAGGTTGTGCGGCTGTTTCCATTGCTGCAACGGATTGACTCATCGGATAAAAGTGGTTGATAAAGGCAGACGGAAAATAATAACTAAGTAGTCCTCCTGCAAACCCGTTATTAGACGTAAATATCCCAATATTTCGCTCCTTATCAATCATCAACATACTATTTGTTCCACCTGTGTTACCCCCATGTTCCAAAAAGCGATGGGAGTTCTGCAGTCGTTCAAAAAATCCATACCCAAAACCTTGTACATTCGGATGCTGAGAAAATTGCCGTTCATGCATTAGCTTTGCTGTACTTTCGTTTATGACCGTCGTTCCATTCCAAGTACCTTCATTTAAATGAAGGAGCATAAATTTGGCCATATCTTCAGCTGTAGCTACGAACGATCCGGCAGGAGGATAGTGGTAATCATATAATGGTTCTTCTTGAAAATGTTCTCCTCTTGGGAAGTATTCACGGGCTAGCTGATCCTCAACAGCTGCGTTCATCGCGACATAAGTTTCGTTCATATTGAGCGGTTTTAAAATATGTTGTTCAATGTATTCCTCATAAGATAATCCTGTAACTTCTTCAATAACTAACCCTAATATTCCCATTCCATAATTACTGTATTGGATATACTGACCGGGTTCGCGTATCAACTGTGGTTGGTTTTCTTTTAAGTATTCTCGTAACGGTAGTCGTTTACTATAATGCTCAGCTGCCATTCCGAAAAACCTCTCATCAAAACCCGGTGTATGTGTTAAAAGGTGCTTTACTCGGATTGGTTGAAACTGCTGGGTATCAATTTGGAAATAAGTCAAATACTCATTAACATCCGCTTCTAGATCGACCAATCCCTGTTCAACTAACTGCATAATCGCCGTTGCTGTAAACAACTTTGATACCGATCCAATTCGAAAGAACGATTGACTCGGATCGACTTTAAGCTCCTGTTCCAGATTCGCATACCCGAAACCTTGTTCGTAAAGAATCTCGTTATCTTTTACAACTAAGATAACCGCTCCCGGGATCTGGTACTCTTTCATATTTTCTTCAAACATTTGTTCAACAAACGCCTGCACATTTTCTTTCGTGATTTCGACGCTTTTCTCTGGCGTCGCTGTTGCATGAATTTGAAGTGGCAGGACGAGCAGCAAAATGCATAACATGAATACAATTTGTTTCTTCAATTTAATCCCTCCCTTGTTATGATCATTCTAACTTCCTCATTCTAAATACTATTGAACTGTTACTTTTATCATATATTTTTTTGGAATATTTAGTTTGTCAATTTACGTACAATCGTTTAATAACAATACCCTAATTAAGCTATTTAATCGGCCTCTATTCTATTACGTTCAATCCATAACTTAAATAATTTACTTCTTTTGCGCTTTAACGAAGGCCCAAGATAATATCCAGGTAATAATAATAAAAAATGTTTCTATTATGTACGATTCAAAGTCATTCATATGGATAGCGGAAAATTGTGATGAATCAAACGAATAAAAATATACATAAATCCACATGTAAAAAAGAATGGTTACACTAACATAGACTAAAGGTCCTAATATTACTCTTTTGGTAATCCAAGCTGCTAGCATTCCAAGAATAACAGCAAGTGGAATGACAAGCACTTCCAAATTATATGGGTCAAACCAAGCTGCCCATAAGTAGATAACTTCTGTGACATCTTCCCCACCTACTCGTTCCACTCCTTGAAGTTGGGGGTACTGCTGAAAATAAAACAGCGACTATATAAACAAATGCAGTTCCTTTATAGTCAAAAGAGAATATAACAATTTGGGCGGTGTGTATATAAAACCATAGAATACCGTTCCTTACACTTATTTCCTATGATTTATTTTAACATTAAATTCCAGAATTACTAGAATATTTATCTACTCTTAACATATTAAAATGACAGTTCTTCTAGGTATAGAGTCATAAAGGAAACCAGGTTATGTTCTATAATCAAAGGGTGTATTAATATACTTCTTAAATTAAGTTGCACAACATGATTAACAACAAAAAAAGCGTACTAAACCATATGATTTAGTACGCAACTCCTATTATCATTTACAATTACGCTCTCTCTAATTTGAACCCGTTATCATGATAAATATTTTTCTCTTAGTTAATGTTTTATATTGATCTGCATATCTATTACTTTTTAAACACATGTTGTCCGATTCGAGTTGTCGTTTGTTTGCTTTCGAGCCAGCTCGTCTTAACAATGTTGTCATTATAGAAAAACAAGGCGTCGTTCGTTTCGTTGGTTCCTCTTAAAGCTACCTGAACTGCTTGTTCGGCCTTTTCTGTCGCTTCATTATGAATGGAACCATTTGTTACTGGACAGAACTGATTCTCTTGGTACACGACCTCTTCTAATTCGTCTGGGAACTGCTCGCTTTCCATTCGATTTAAAACGACTTCAGCGACTGCAACCTTTCCTTCGAACGGTTCACTTTTAGCTTCTGCAGTGACAAGTCGTTCTAAAAGGTCTTGCTCTTCTTCAGTGAGGGAAATTCGTACAGCTAGTCCATTCAATTCTTCTTTATCTTTTTCAGTCTTATACACAAGACGTTCCTCGTGTAACTGCGGTAATTGTTCTTCGTATAACTTCGGCAAATGTTCTTCCGGTACTTCTGCTCCCGTTAATAATAACAATGTAGTAATAACATTAACCATTCGTAAAACCTCCTTATGGTCAAATGATCAGATCTATATAAAAAAAGAAAAGCAAATCAAGCTTCTCTAAACGTCAAAATAAATACATATACCACCATAACAAATATGGAATAGACTTTAAACCTGTAATGTCTTCCATGGTTTTGGAGGAAAGAGTTGCCATGGAATGTCTTGGGTATATAGGAGAGACCATTAAACAAACGAGAATGTAGTAATTAGACCACATCAAAAAAACATTCCGTTAAGGAATGCTTTTCATATGATTATCTTCATAATCTCTATCCTGATGTCCCCATGATTAATTCAAGATACTAATCATTCAACACTTTATCCATTACGTTTTTCGTTTTGGGGCCAAAGATCCCATCGTTGGATAACTCCGGAAAACGCTCTTGGAATTTGATAACAGCTGCTTTTGTGTTAGGACCGTAAACACCGTCAACGGTTACGTTATAACTCATATCCTTTAGCCCTTTTTGTAGAGTTTTTACTGCTCCTCCTCGACTGCCAAGCTTTAATGTGCTGTCTGCAAATCCAAATGAATTAACTTGTTTAGAAAGTGCTGCATGTGTCTGAGCACCATACAATCCATCATTCGCTAAATGCTTATGTGACTTTTGGAACGCTAGCACGGCTGTTGTTGTATTCGGTCCAAAGATCCCGTCTTCTGTTAGCTCAGCACCCATCGCCTTATTCAATGCGCGCTGCATAATCTTTACGTTTTCCCCTCGTGAACCTTCTTTCAAAACACCCGTTGAAGCGTAATCAAATATAGAATAATTTGCACTTTGTTGTGCCCCAATCCCTGCAGGAATTCCTAATAATAACACTGAAGCTACTGCGGCTGTTGCTGATACCTTTTTCCATTTATTCAAAGAAATCATCTCCTAATTATTAATTTCAATTATGAGACGCCACATGCGATCATAAGGTTTCATAAATTTGGAGATATATTCTTTGATTTATAAAATTATGGTGGAATTTTATAAGTAAGGTGCAAACGACCTTAAAGCGAAATAAGTACTGGAGCGCACCGTAAGATCTCTTTTGTCACAAACCGTAATTTCAACGGATGTAAATACACTATCACATCGACTGTATCTATATAGTTATACAAAGTGGACTTGAGAGGACCTTATTTATAGAAAAACCGACTGGTTGTGAAGTTATGGGCACTGAGAGGCCTCTATTTGATGAAAAACGTGTGATTTTATTTGAAAAATCATGAAATAAGGACCCTGGAGTTCCCTAAAGAGTCAAGTCCACAATCCTGTGTAAATTTGAGAATCAATGTTTTCACCTAACTAGTTTTTTGGTAGGGTTTATTATTTTTTGGAGAAAGAGGGGGTACCCCCTCTTTCTCCAAAAATTTTCGCTTCGC
>NZ_JBLWFS010000021.1:0-76753 GCF_048323755.1 Alkalihalobacterium sp. APHAB7 | reverse complement strand
ATGGAGTATTTAACTCTAGTCGATGCATACCTCGGTATGTACGCTTGTGCTGTTTGTTCAGTTTTGAGAGAACTTATAATGGTTTGATTAACTTATTTGCGTCTGTGAATTAAGCTTCCTAGACGCAATGTAGCACGAAGATATACAGAGTAGAAGATCAAGGTGTATGTTTTATGGGGCCTTAGCTCAGCTGGGAGAGCGCCTGCCTTGCACGCAGGAGGTCAGCGGTTCGATCCCGCTAGGCTCCACCATGTATTTATATTTACATCTCTTTTTATAATGGCGGTGTAGCTCAGCTGGCTAGAGCGTACGGTTCATACCCGTGAGGTCGTGGGTTCGACTCCCTCCGCCGCTACCATTATATTGAACCTATAGATTATGGTTCGAGATCTTCATCAAGAAGGTTATGGAGGAATACCCAAGTCCGGCTGAAGGGATCGGTCTTGAAAACCGACAGGCGGGTTAAACCGCGCGGGGGTTCGAATCCCTCTTCCTCCGCCATCTATTTATTCCTTCATATAACGCGGGGTGGAGCAACGAGCGAATCATCGGTGAAAAAGCGCCGAGTTGTCTCGAGCATAAACTTCAAAGAAAAAGCTGTAAGAGGAAGAGACAGTCAAGACTCTTCGAAGCGAATCATCATCCATTTACTTTATAACGACGCGGGGTGGAGCAGTCTGGTAGCTCGTCGGGCTCATAATCCGAAGGTCATAGGTTCAAATCCTATCCCCGCAACCAAAACAATTAGTGCATTTAATTGGAATTATTACTTAGGTGATAATATAAGTATTTCTTAAAAATACCAATTTAAAAGTGGTCCCGTGGTGTAGCGGTTAACATGCCTGCCTGTCACGCAGGAGATCGCGGGTTCGATTCCCGTCGGGACCGCCATTCTTTTATTTCCTTGTAGTCTTTGATCGACTACAGTTGATATAGATTTTGTGGCTCGGTAGCTCAGTCGGTAGAGCAATGGACTGAAAATCCATGTGTCGGCGGTTCGATTCCGTCCCGAGCCACCATTAAAAATAAACGTAATTTACTTTTAATATGGCGGTTGTGGCGAAGTGGTTAACGCACCGGATTGTGATTCCGGCATTCGTGGGTTCAATTCCCATCAGCCGCCCCATTTTTAAATTATAAAATTTTTATTGGGCTATAGCCAAGCGGTAAGGCAACGGACTTTGACTCCGTCATGCGTAGGTTCGAATCCTGCTAGCCCAGCCATTTTGCGGAAGTAGTTCAGTGGTAGAACATCACCTTGCCAAGGTGAGGGTCGCGGGTTCGAGTCCCGTCTTCCGCTCCAATAAATTGTCTGCTTTGCCGGGGTGGTGGAATTGGCAGACACACAGGACTTAAAATCCTGCGGTAGGTGACTACCGTGCCGGTTCAAGTCCGGCCCTCGGCACCATAATGCGCCCTTAGCTCAGCTGGATAGAGTGTTTGACTACGAATCAAAAGGTCGGGAGTTCGAATCTCTCAGGGCGCGCCATAATATCGGGAAGTGGCTCAGCTTGGTAGAGCACCTGGTTTGGGACCAGGGGGTCGCAGGTTCAAATCCTGTCTTCCCGACCACTTCAAGAATGCGATTGTAGTTTAGTAGTCTAGACTAAGCATCACAAGTTACATCGACGCATGATCTGGATTGAATTTGCTAGAAGAGAATAGGCATGTTTTTAAGTGAATAACCTGCGGGTGTAGTTTAATGGTAAAACCTCAGCCTTCCAAGCTGATGTCGTGGGTTCGATTCCCATCACCCGCTCCATTATATTGAATGGGCCTATAGCTCAGCTGGTTAGAGCGCACGCCTGATAAGCGTGAGGTCGGTGGTTCGAGTCCACTTAGGCCCACCATTTTATAAAAACCAAAAAATAAATATACATACATACCCCAGAAGATCAATTTTCTATTGAACTTTTGGGGTATTTTTTTATCAACATTTTATTCTTGCGCAGAATTTGACAAATTTTAATTGACAAGTTATACTTATGACAAATTATAAAGGGGGAGATAGTTTTGAAAAATCAATATTCTGAAAATGGAGATATCACTAAGATACTAGATTTTTTTGCAAGCTATCTCTCTCAAAAGGGCCGGTCAGAAAATACAAGAAAAACGTATTGCGGTGTTCTCCAATCTTTCTTTATATGGTTAGAAACTCAAGGTAAACCAATTAAAGAACTAAATAAAGAAGACGTTCAAACTTATATCAATCATTTGCAAGGGGAACAACGGAGCATTTCAACGATTAAAAAGATCATCAATACGATTAATACGTATGCGAAGTCCATTGATCGATTAGATCTTACGCATGATATTTATTATTCAAAAGATGAAAGTGATAAAGCGCCCTTTGTTCCTGAGATTTTAAGAGAACAAGAAGTTAAGAAACTATTAAATGAAGTTGAGTCTGCTGGGAATCCACGGAATACGGCTATCGTTTATACGTTGTTAGAAACGGGAATTCGAGTCTCAGAGCTTTGTTCTTTAAATAAATCAGATCTCAAATTAAATGAAAAAAATCAAACAGGGCAACTAGTCGTTAAAAGTAAACAAGAAGCCAATAACCGAACAATCCCGCTGACAAGGTCGGTCGTACAGCATCTAAAGGATTATTTGAATTCTAGAAATGATGATGAAGAAGCTCTCTTTTTATCTAATTATCAACAACGCATGGCTGCTCGTACTGTTCAGCATACGTTAAAACAATACGGCGTTCATCCGCATAAGCTTCGCCATACATTTTGTTACAACTTAGTACAAAAAGGTCTAGATTTATCAATTGTTGCTCAATTGGCAGGTCATTCAGATACGAACTTAATTAAACAATATTTAAAATATGAAATGGACCATAACACTGACGAAAATTACGCGTAATAAAAAGAAGCATTTAGGTCAAAGCCTAAGTGCTTCTTCTTTTGGTTCATTAAAAAAATGTCTAAATAATTTCATAAGGCCCGGTAGACATTAAGCGGACTCAGGAGCCGTTATTTGTGAACAAAACACCCTTTTGATCGATTTCGCGGACTCAGAGGCCCTTATTGCACGAAATTTTCGTAATACTCGCATGCTTTTATGAAAATAAGAGCTTCTCAGTCCTCATACGTCTTAAAAACGATGATTTTTGAATAAATAAGGGCTTCTCAGACCGCAAACGCAAAACAATTTGCTAGACTAACACCATACAGGCCGGATTATATAAATAGCCTAGCCTTACAAATCAATAGGGTCCCTAATGAGTTTCCCATTCTTCATTGTTCAGCAAGGGAAATCACGGTTCCTGGCACATGCAGGTAAGAAGATTAGAGTATCGTCATTGGTATGATGGTTTTTACGAATACGTGCATCCATCGAAAATAAACGCTCAAATTCAGACCATTCCATTTTTTGCTTTAAATAATCTCGAAACGAAAAGGAGCTTGTTGCTTTAGGTTGATTATATAGTTGGGAAATAAACATCTGCAAGCGAGCTTGTATCATGAAATAATGTTGATGATTACGGGCTACTACAGGTATCTCTATGACTTTAACCTTCTGGCCCAGAACATTTTGGAACTCTAAGGTTTTATATAACACACGATCAGCCTCTTTTTATCCGTTTCGTTTGATTATACCATAAAAAACCAGAACCTAATGATAGATTCTGGTTTCCAATGTGATGATGTGAGTGAGCAGACACTTATGAGTCATCCTCTGTAAGTCGAACTTAGGAAGCCGCGCATGTTTATGTGCCATGCCTTCCTGTATTCTTTGTCTCTCTCTTATGCTAGTCTTGTTTTAAAGTTTTCATAGCCAAACTCGCGAACCACTTTACAATCACCAGTCTTATCTTTTACCGCAATCGCAGGTAATGGCATGCCGTTAAATGTTGTTGTTTTGACCATCGTATAGATCGCCATATCACCAAACACTAAGCGATCTCCACATTTTAAAGGCTCATCGAATGAGTAATCGCCGATGACGTCTCCTGTTAAACACGTTTGCCCTGCAAGACGATAAGTAAACGGCTTTTCTCCAGCCTCCCCAGAACCGAATAGGGGAGGGCGGTACGGCATTTCCAATACGTCCGGCATATGACAAGTAGCTGATGTATCAAGAATCGCAATGTCCATTCCGTTTTGATGCGTATCAAGTACCGAAGCAACAAAGTAGCCAGCATTTAAGGCAACGGCTTCACCTGGCTCTAAGTATACTTTTAAACCATAGTTTTCTTGCATTCTTTTAATACAAGATTCCAGTAAAGAGATGTCATAATCTTCTCTCGTAATATGGTGACCGCCTCCGAAATTAATCCATTCCATTTGTGGCAGCCACTGACCGAATTTTTCCTCTACCGCTCGAAGCGTAGTATCTAAATCATCCGAGTTTTGCTGACAAAGCGTGTGAAAATGTAATCCTGTTACACCTTCTAGCAACTCAGGGCGAAAATCGTCTGCTAAAGCACCGAACCTAGAACCCGTAGTACAAGGGTCATAGATTTCATGGCCAATTTGTGTGGAACACTGCGGATTAATACGCAAGCCGACTTTTTTACCAGCCTGTAGTGCTTTATGTTTGAATTTTTCTAACTGCGAAAAAGAATTAAAAATAATATGATCGCAAATTGAGATAATTTCATCGATTTCATCTTCACGATAGGCAGGGGCAAAGACATGATTTTCTTTGCCCATTTCTTCGTAACCTAGACGAGCTTCAAATAAGCCACTAGCTGTAGTCCCACTTAAGTATTCTCCTATGAGAGGGTAATAGTAAGACATGGAAAATGCTTTTTGTGCTAAAACAATTTTACATCCTGTGCGTTGCATGACCCCATTTAAGATTTGTAAATTTCGTTCAAGAAGTGCTTCATCTATTACATAGCATGGTGTCGGTAGTTCTTCAAACTTCATTTAACGAACAAGCTCCGGCTCTTTTTGCTCGGCAGGCTTTCCATCTACAAGCTCAGGGTCAAAGCTTTCTTTCCATGGTAATCCCCATTTGTTTAATGCTTCCATAAATGGATCTGGATCAAATTCTTCAATATTGTAAACGCCTGGTTTGTTCCACTTACCAGTCATGATCATCATTGCACCGATCATCGCAGGAACTCCAGTCGTATAAGATACAGCTTGAGAGCCTACTTCAGCAAAACACGCTTCGTGATCACAAACATTGTATACATAATACGTTTTGTCTTTCCCGTCTTTTTTCCCTTGGAAAATACAACCGATGTTTGTTTTTCCTTTCGTACGTGGACCAAGACTAGCAGGGTCAGGTAATAACGCTTTTAAGAACTGAAGCGGGACGATTTGTTGTCCTTCGTATTCGATTGGCTCGATTGACGTTAAGCCAACATTTTCAAGGCACTTTAAGTGAGTTAAGTAGCTTTCACCGAACGTCATGAAAAAGCGGATGCGCTTTAAGCCAGGGATGTTTTCTGCAAGAGACTCAAGCTCTTCGTGATATAACAAGTACATGTCTTTTTCACCAACTTCAGGGAAGTTGTAAACACGCTTAATTTCCATCGGCTTCGTTTCTACCCATTCACCATTTTCCCAATAGCGGCCATTGGCAGACACTTCACGAATGTTGATTTCAGGGTTGAAGTTTGTTGCAAACGGATAACCGTGGTCTCCAGCATTACAATCGAGAATATCGATATACTCGATTTCATCAAAGTGATGCTTAAGAGCATGAGCAGAGAATACGCCCGTTACACCAGGATCAAATCCGCTTCCTAGAAGAGCAGTAATTCCTGCTTTTTCAAAGCGCTCACGGTAGTCCCATTGCCATTTGTATTCAAATTTTGCCGTATCTTCTGGCTCATAATTTGCTGTATCTAAGTAGTGTGTTTTGGTTGCAAGGCAAGCATCCATAATCGTTAAATCTTGATATGGAAGTGCTAAGTTCATAACGATATCCGGCTTAACCTCTTCAATTAAAGCAATAAGCTCATCTACATTATCTGCATCCACTTGTGCAGTCGTAATCTTTGTTTTCCCGCCATCTAGTTTCGCTTTCAGGTCGTCACATTTTGATTTTGTACGACTAGCGATACAAATTTCTTCGAATACTTCACTGTTTTGAACGCATTTGTGGATAGCTACTGTTGCTACACCACCACAACCAATAATAAGTGCTTTTCCCATGTTACATTCTCCTAACGTAATAAATTTTACGATCAATTAGGGTCTTATCATAAAGAAGATCAACTATGTAGGACAGTACCCTTTTTAAAAAATTTGAAACGAACAAAAAAAGCAAGTGTAATACGCAATATGAGCGCAACACCTGCTTGTGGCTTAAGACATATTCAATCCTATTAAAAAGCATAAGTATACTATGAAATAGACAGATCTAGTGTCTACGTAGAAGTCTAAAATTAGTATATTAGAAAGCTTTTAATATTCAAAATATATCATAATAGGTTCAGAGTCTATAGCAAATAATTACTTTAAGCACTCTTATTGACCGTTTCACAAGTTGTTGTGCAATTGCACTGGTTATAAAGTAACCAACTTATAAAATTTGAGCTTCTAACTCAATCAATAAGGCAACTAAGTTGCCAATCGGCATTAGACCCGGCTGTCCGTATGGCCTTAACTTCCTTTAAGAGGAAGTGGTCAGTATTATCTGCATGGAAAGAAGTGATATATTGAATATTTTGCTTTCCAATAACGCTTTTATAGAGTAACAACAAAATTTATAAATTTCAATAGGTAAAATAAAAAAATTTTACCAAACTTTCATCCACAGAAAAGTTGACCTATTTTTCGTTCGGTTTTAGTGAAGGTTAGATGCTGAAAACGCACCAACAAATAGTAAAGATAAATACCGCTCCGCATAAAAAGTCTGCAAACTATAAACAATATAAAAGGCGTAGAATGAATGCCTTGTTTTGTTCATTTTTTTTGAAGTTGTCGGCAAACAATGGTGTTATTTCATTGGAAAAATGTATATTTACAAGAATGATGAAGGAGGCGTTCTCATATGTGGAATGCCCTTTTTTGGGGGACACTTGCGGCATCAGCTACATTGTTTGGAGCATTACTAGCAATTAAGTTCTCAATCCCAAGTCGTATCATTGGTTATATTATGGCACTTGGGGCAGGAGCATTAATTGGTGCGACAACCTATGAGTTATTAGAAGACTCGTTAAAAATAAGTGGTTTTACAGAAGTAGCCATCGGCTTTTTAGGTGGAGCGTTGCTTTTTACTATATTAGACTACCTTATCTCCCATAAAGGTGGAGGACAACAGCGAAAACAGTCAGATCGAAAGTTCATTAAAGAGTCGGAGCAACAGGATGGGGGTAAAACTTCCGGGATGGGGATTTTCATTGGAAGTGTAATGGACACGCTCCCTGAATCAGCGATGATCGGCATGAGTTTAATCGGTGGTGGGTCAGTCAGCTTAGCCCTCGTTGTCTCTGTTTTTATCAGTAACATTCCGGAAGGGCTTTCAAGTACTGTGGGTTTGCGTCAAAGTGGATTTTCAAAGAAGAAAATTATCGTCATGTGGAGTCTCGTTGTTTTTTTCTCGGCATTAAGTGCTTTAGCCGGTGCAACATTGTTAGAATCTGCTTCTAATAGCATTAAAGCGATTGTTAGTTGCTTTGCTGGAGGAGCTATTATTGCGATGCTTGCATCAACGATGATGCCCGAGGCCTATAAAGAAGGGGGACCAACTGTAGGGTTTGTGACCTCAATTGGTGTCTTTATCTCGTTGTGGCTTCATTATTTGTAATGTGTTGGAGATTTGAATATGGATAGTCGTGTTATTCCAATAAGGGGCAATTCCTAGTTAGGGAGTGCCCCTTATTGATATTGTCTTAATAAACAAACCTTTATATTATTAACCCTTATCTAGTTGCATCTTTAACTTTTCAATTTCTTCAACAGATAAGCTTGTTAAGTCTTGAATATCTTTCGTCGTGAACCCTTTTAGAAGCATTTGCTTTGCCACTTTTTCAATTCCTTTTTCAATCCCTTTGTTAAAGCCCTTTTCAACGCCCTTGTCAAACCCTTTTTTCTCCCATGAAGTCATTAGTTCCATAATATGATTCACCTCATCTTTTGGAATATGTTGAAAAAATCGTTAAGTTTCTGTGATTTCCAGTGGATTTAACTTTATCATAAATAAAAATTGCTATAGGAACAATGGGAGAGGACACTTTTTATTCGAGTAGCACAGTGAGACCGTTAGCTAACTTTCAATACTCCAAACCTACTTTATTTTTGCGTTGATGAAATAAAATTCTGTCTCCCGGTGAGTTAGTACAAACAAAACCTGAAAACAGACCTTTATATTATTACACCTTATCTAGTTGCATCTTTAACTTTTCAATTTCTTCAAAAGATAAGCTTGTTAAGTCTTGAATATCTTTCATTGTGAACCCTTTTAGAAGCATTTGCTTTGCCACTTTTTCAATCCCTTTTTCAAAACCTTTTTTCTCCCATGAAGTCATTAGTTCCATAATATGATTCACCTCATCTTTTGGAATATGTTGAAAAAAATTGTTAAGTTGCTGTTCTTCGTTAACAGATAGTTTGTGATACTTCTCAAAGATCCCATGAACTAGCGTTTGACGAGCAGGATCGAGTCGAAGTTGAACGAGCATTCGCAAAAACTCTACTTTAATTCTCACTTTTTCCTCAGGTTAATACCCCATTTTCCCTAATAATGCTAACGCAACAGGGTTAGGGTGTTTGACAAAGTCACGCCAGTTTTTCTGTTTAAGTTGCAAAGTAAAAAACTGAAAAGACAGTACATTTTTAAATGGAAAATCAATGGTGAATGTATTTTTTTCGGATTTAACTTTATCATAACTAAAAATTGCTATAGGAACAATGGGGAGACGATATTTTTCATAAAGCCGGCTAAAGTAGATGAACATCCGGTCATTGAAATCTTTTTGATAGGTGGATTGTGGCTCGATATGGATAATAATCAATGAATTTTTGCCTTTTAATTTAGTCTCAACAATTAAGTCAACAGTTCTCTTATCTCCTTTAATCACATCAGTAAATACTTCTTGATTAAGAAAGGTTACATGTTGAAAATCTAGATGTTCATAAACGTCAGGAAAAAAAGCTAAGATGAATTCTTCAAAAAAAGTAGTAATTAACTCTTTAAACCAACGATCATGATCAAGTGGAGCTTTAATAATTTTCATCACCTCATTATACGAATGTTTGTTCTAATTATAATATAGAGATCGTATGTTCGTCACACTTATATAGTTATAATTCACATATCAAACCACATAGCGATTCGCATAGATGGAATTAAATATTTCCATCTTGTGATGCGGCTGTTAATTAACGTATGAGTTTCAACGTGAACGAGAGCTGTTTGGTAATTTATGTTAAAATAAAAATACAATAAATATTGAGTTTATGAAATAATGAATTTAAACGAACAAGCAGTTTAGTTTAAGTAGAATAGCTATAATTTGAAAACAACCATTAAAAAAGATTACTTTTCGATAATCGAAATGTTAAGAACAAGAAGTTTAGCTGAATAAGGACTCAAAGATATTACCATTGAATTACATAGATAAGGTAGGCGGAAACAATGAATAGAATTTATATTATATCTGGACCAGCTGGAGTTGGTAAATCTACAACTTCAAAGAGACTCGCTGAATTATTTGATCATAGTGCTTATATTGAAGGTGATTTAATTAATCTTATGGTTATTGGCGGATACCTTCCGCCGTGGGAAAGTGAAGAATCCCTGTCATTAGTCTGGGAAAATATAGTGGATTTAAGTATTAATTTTGTTCAAGCCAATAAAAACGTAATCATTGATTATGTTGCTTTCCCAGAAGAAGTAGAAAAGCTCTCACAAAGGGTCTATGCCGAGGTACAGAATGTAGAAATTATCTATGTTGTTTTATGGGTGGATAGAGATGAATTGCTGAAACGAGATGCTTTAAGGATTAAAGAACATCAGATGGGAGAAAGATGTTTAGAATTAATGAATGAATTTGAAAGTAAAGGACTAAATAAGCGTTTTTTATGCAATACAACCAATGTACAACCATCCGATTTAGATGGGGTTCTTAGGAAAATAAAAGAGCTTCCTACATTTATATATTAATTTTTCTTAGACTAATGGATGCATTAGTTAAGGAGCTGTTGCTATGACAGTTCCTACGTTTTTTAAGTAACAGGTAGAATACTGGAACAGTAGCAGTAATGTTTTTCTTGAAATATTGAAGTAAAGTAGTTGTAGAAAAGGAGGGATTTATTAGAGGAAAATGCTATCTTTCTTGTTATTAGTTACTTTGTTAATGATGTAATGATGGGATGTAGTGACGGTACAGATATTGAAACTACTAATAATAATCAATATAAAGAGGGAATTTCGAATACAAATAATTCCTTATTCGGTATATCCGATGATAAAGTCCTCAATGGAGAGGTTATCAAAAAAAGAAGGAAAGAAGTTACTCTAAAAGTAACCAGCGATTCCATTATTTCTGATGGTACAATCTGGGTTATCGTCGAAGATAAAAGTATGTTGGCTGACATAACAAAAGGACAGAAAGTGAACGTGTGGTATGACTACATTAGAGAGTCTAACCCTCCACAAACTAGTGGGTTAAAAATTGAACGTGAGAGCAAGTAGTGGCTTGTTGATGAAATGAACCAGATAATCAAATGCACCTAATTTAACTAACAGAGGCGATAATTTAAGAGGGTATCGCTTGCCTTGTTGTGCTAACGAGCAGGATTGTTTAATAAGAACAGGTATTATTAGGTATTTTGTCGAATTAGTTCACATATCGAATACATAGGTTTCTATTAAATTAAGGAAGATAATATATTTATTGAGGTGATTCTGTTGGTTAATAATGTGCAGATTGAACAAGTGGAAATTATTGATAAACACGTTGATGAACTTTCAGAACTTCTGATACAGGTAGTAGAAGATGACGCATCAATTGGCTTTTTACCGCCACTGCAACTTTCGGATGCTAATAAATATTGGATGAATGTCTTAAATCCAGAAGTTCTTTTATTTGTCGCTAAAATAAACAATCAGATAGTTGGAAGCGTACAGTTACAGCTATGTACTAAGCAGAATGGTGGTCATAGAGCTGAAATTGCAAAGCTAATGACACACCCTAATTATCAACGTAATGGTATTGGTCGTTCACTTATGAAGAATGTTGAAGAACGAGCCAAGCAGGAGGGCAGGTCATTATTAGTTCTCGATACAAGAGAAGGTGACCCTTCTAATTTTCTTTATTCTTCAATTGGTTATATTCATGCTGGTAAAATCCCTTATTATGCTAAATCGGCAAATGGAGAACTTCATTCTACCGTTCTTTATTATAAATCTATTTAATTTAAGCATAGGTTATTTCTGATGGAAAGACGAGCATATCAAATTAGCGTCGCTATTTTACTATTGGGCAGAATTACTTAAGAAGACCACGAGGGTGAATGTTAGAATGTTATATAATCAGTTAATAAAGGAATCTTCAAATTGGATACGTTTTGAATTAGGGCTAGAGAAGTTAGAGGGTATCGAATATTTTAAGGAAATGCATTATCGAGCAAAATCCATCCTTAACTTTCTTTTTAATGATAGTGATACCATTTGGTTAATTGCATCTGTTAGTAATTATAAAAATTGTAAGGGAACTGACTTACCTAAAATTAAACGATTTTTAAGAAATAAAAAATTAACCTATAACCTCAAGTGTAAAACAGTACCTTATGAATACGATGAAGAGGATACGGAAATGGAAACTATTCAATATAGCTTGAAAGTTAATAAAAAAAGTATGCGATTAGACTATCTTATTGAAGCAATTGGTAATAAAGATTTTATTAGAAAACCTATGATTAACGGTAATCTATCTTTTGTAAATGAAACAAAAGGAATTCTTTTTCACATGTATGATGACCGTGGATGTGATGTTTTTAGCTTAAAGAAAGATACACTTTTACCTCTATATCATAAGTTTCGAAAGTGGATTTTAGACTATAATCGTATTGAAATAGACCGTGCTTTTGAAGAAGGATTATTCAATTGTTATGAAACAATAGAGGAAAAGGAAATGAGACTTAAAACGAATGAAATTAAAATAAAAGAAACGGAAATTAAATTGAACCAAGTTAATACATGTCATATCACTCATGCTCTTGAAATACCAAATCAATTTGTACAAGCATGTTCTGATGAGATAGGTCTAACAGGTTTTACTGTTGTTGTTGTCCTATATAGAGGCAGTAATTCTACTATTGTTAATGCTACCAAAACCGAGGCTCTAGCTCTTATTGATTATCAAACTGAGCTAATGTCGTTGTATTCAAAAAAATACAAAGGCAATTATAAAGGTTGGTTAGCAGAAAAAGTTTTTTAAGGGAATTTTGATATAGGCTTAAGTTGAATTCTTTCTTCAACTAACGAAAGCGTTAATTCAAAAAGCAATTATAATTAAAATTGTACGGAGACTAAATTCCATGTTCTTATGATTTGTATTTTGATATTTGTACGATTTCTTATGTGTTTTGGTCTACGATTAAAATAGCTAGGTCAATACATGCAACAACGTATGATGAAAAAGATAAGAAGTTTTGTTCTTATGCTACATACCATGCAAATCAAGAAGGAGTTGTCGATGTATCATCACAGAAGCCGATTGAAGGAACTTATAATGGAGTTGATCGTTCTGGTTTGTTTTGGTCTATGAAACATGCTAATTCGAAATGGGATGACTATTATGAAAAGACCACCTCTGATGAAGTTTCTATAAATCTCAGCTTATTAAAGAACGGGGAGATGGTAGACTCTGTAACCATTACTCGCCATTTTTATAAATCGGGAATAAGAAAAGAAGGAATTCAGGATGAAGAGGTAAAAGGAACGTTGTTTTATCCCGAATCAAAAGGCAAATATCCAGCGGTTATAATCTTAGGTGGTTCCGATGGGGGATTGCAGGAACATGCGGCAGCTTTATTAGCTTCTAAAGGGTATGTTGTTTTTGCACTGCCTTATTTTGGTGTCGAAGGTGTACCGAAAGATCTCGAAAATATCCCATTAGAGTACTTTCAAAAAGCAACGACTTGGTTGCATGAACACCCTAAAACAAATGGAGAGATAAGTTTAATCGGCTATTCGAGGGGTGGTGAACTGGCCTTGCTTCTCGGATCGACATTTGATTACTATAAATCAATAATTGTGGGTGCACCTAGTGCTTATGTAACAGCAGGTATGAAAAATGGAATTTTTGCTCCTGTAACCGCGTGGGTCTATAATCAGCAACCCTTTCCACAGGTTAAGTTTACGTATCGTTTCTCGACGATGTTCTCTATGGTTAAAAATTGGGTCTTAAAAAAACCAATATCATACCTATCCATTTGGGATCGTACGTTGGAGAACGAGGATGGTTTACAAGAAGCAAGAATACCAATTGAAGCTATAAAAATACCGGTAATGTTCATTTCAGGAGGTGATGATCAATTATGGCCTTCAAAACGATATGTAGATATAATGAAAGAAGAAATAAAAAAGTCAACTAATAGTTCTTGTCGAAACCGCTATTTATATTATGAAGATGCTGGGCATTTTTTATCTTTCCCATACAGTTATGTCAACTTGCCTGCTAATGTGTATATGAATGTGGGCGTGGGAATGACGATGACTTTTGGCGGTACGAAAGAAGCCAATGCAACAGCGGCCAAGGATACATGGGTCCAAATGTTAGAATTTCTTAATGAAAACATGGGCGATTAAAAATGAAAGGTTGCGTTCTATGCCTCAACTAGTGATCTTCCGGAACAAATGTTTACTAACATTGAAAAACAATCTGAGGCAACTCAGCGCTTTGAAGAAGCTAGCGATTTAACTTTATAGTGACACGTATCACTATTTTTGAGTTTGGTATACTTTAGTTGATAAACTGGGAGAATGTTGAGGTAAAGAATATTGCTTAACGTTTAAAAGGAGTGTGTTCATTTTGGTTGGAGTAGAATTTGATATGGTTGTGAAAGACAGCTTAAAAGCATTGGAATTATACGAAAGTATGTTTGATATCGAGCGTGTGGAGGTTTCAAACTTTCCTCGTGGTGAAAATGAGGTAGTTTTTACCCTGTACGGTGTTCACTTTCATTTGTTAGATGAAAATCCACAATTCCATTTGATCGCACCCAATCTTGACGATCCTAAAACGAGTTGGGTGAATGTGACTGTGCCTGACATTAAGGTGACTTATGCTAAGGCAATGGATCTAGGTTGTACAGAGGTGCAGCCGGTGACTGAGATTGCTGACTACGGAGTATCGAACGCCATTTTCATGGATCCTTTTGGTTATATATGGATGCTGCATCAAGTACATAAAGAGGTTAGTCATGAAGAACGTATTCAGCTTTGGGAGGAAAAAAGGGACAATTAACAATGGCTGTTTGAGAGTATTTATACACCTTTTATAATTTAAACTGCTTTCACACAATCACCAAGATCTCCCTCTAAATAAAAGCACTTTTTCAATATATAATTAAATTACAATACAGTTAACAAGACTATCATATACCATTCCACGTAAATCTGACTGGGATCGAATTTACCGCTATCCTTCAGAGGATATGGACAGATATATTAGTAAAAATTCTTTTTCGAGGGATTCAATTTTACCTGGAGAAGAAAGAACAGGTACTGTTTCTTTCTTTATTGATCAATTCGACCTTACTCCTAGTAAAAGAGCAAAAGAGCACGGGGCAGGTATATTTAGATTTTCTATTGATGTGTCTAATTTCCCGTTCCTCAACTCATTTGAAAATAATAAAATTTACTATAAGCAAAAAATAGGATGGGATACACATCATGTCCGAATGACGTTTGACGTTGAGTGAATTCCTATGAAAGACATCCCTTTTTTGAGGAGTGAAGAACATGGACGTTTTTGCAGAATATTTAGCAGGAATCGATCATCCTGATCACCGTGAACGAACAAAAGAAGTTTTGTCGTGGATATCGAATAAATTTCCACATTTAGAACCAGAAATGAAGTGGAATACGCCAATGTTTTCAGATCACGGCACCTATATCATCGGGCTTTCCATAGCGAAGAAACATATGAGTGTTTCACCCGAAGAAGTTGGCATTACGCGTTTTACCGATGACATTGCACAAGCTGGCTACAGTGCTACCCCAGGTTTGTTTCGAATTCCATGGAATAAACCGGTAAATTACGAATTACTGGAGAAAATGATTGAATTTAATATACAAGATAAATCAGAATATACAAGTTTTTGGCGATAATAGAAAGAAGGATGAGAAAGTAGTAATATTGACTGCTCTCTCATCTTTTCTTTTTTTATAAAGTTGACCGACTAGTAGATACTTCAACGGAGGAATGTGATCATTTACTTATTGTTGATCGTATTCTAGTAGCTCCGTAACAGTTAAAAAGTATAGCCTTGTTCTTTTAACGAAGTAATAATTCCTTCTATTGAGTCGAGTGATTTCTTCGGCTTTCATACATGACATGCAAGAGAATAATAGACCCAGGTTCTATATTCTCTACAACCTACTTTGCAATTTTATTGGCATCACTAGCTATATCGGGATAGGATTCCGGCTCTATATTCCATAATATCTTGTTTCTATCTTCTCTTGATAAATAATAGGGCAACAACACCAGTCTTCTTCCAAAAGGAGGACGAAATGTAATTTCACCTTCATAACCAATCTGACGTATCCATTCATCTGTTCTCTCAATTTCATCTTTAATAAAAGGCGGTGATTTAAAAACCATTCGTTAATGTGAAACGGTGTGATTTCCAATTTCATGCCCATCTTGTACAATATGTTCCGCGTCAGTAAAATAGTTTTCAATTTCATAACCTGTTACAACATACTGTTATATTACTTTTTTTTAAAACGAAATTTAATGATGCTGGCAATCACGATGATTTATACTTTTGGAATAGGAATTGCAACAAGTATTGTTAGGGGAAGCTCTAATGATGATCCATATCAAAGGAGAAATTAAACGTCAGTGGATTTTATGTAGTAGAATGAATAATAAATGTAATAAGATGAAGGAGATTTGACCAAATGTCTATTATCGATAAATTAAATTTAAGTAAATATAAAAATTTAGCCGTGCTTCATCAACCAAGCGACTATCATTTGTTTAATGAAGCTAAGACGAGTTTATCTGGTGAGCATGATGCCATTTTTATCTTTGTAGAAACGATGGATCAAATGGTGAATTATACTCAAAAAGTGATTAATGAGGAACAACTACAAGAAAAAGGGTATTTATTTTTTGCCTATCCGAAAAAAGGCAACAAACGATATCATACATACATTCACAGAGACGAGATCTTTCCAGCAATGAAAGTTGAGGAAGATGGATATGTGGAAAATAGTGATGTGAAATTCTCACGGATGGTGAGTATGGACGATGTATTTACTGTCATTGGCTTAAAACGAGAAAAAAAGAAGGCTAAAAAATCATCTGCTGCAAGTCAGTGTGTAGCCGATTACGAAGATCATGTGAAAGATATTGAAAAATTGCTTGAAGGTCACCCAAATGAACTAAAGTTTTATCAAGAGTTAACACCAGGTTACCAAAGAGATTGGGCTCGTCACATCTTTTCTGCCAAACAACAAAAAACACGTGAGAAACGTCAAGAACAAATGGTCGATATCTTATCACAAGGGTATAAATCAGTTGATTTATTTCGGCAAAAAAAGAAGTAGGACTATACAACTCATTATTATGTTAATCCAACCGAGATTGATTTACATCGTGCCTCTAGTCAACACGATACACTAGGCTGGAAGCGCTCAGTTAAGTATTAAAATAGTGATCTAATATTCATGTATGTTTCGTTTCAAGGGAAGACTCGAGAAATTCGCCTGCAAAGTGGAATTTATAGAGGGAATCGTTTGCCATAATGATACGGCACATCATAAAACATTTTGGAGGGATTGTTTTGACAGTAGAAAAAAGTTTAAGGGTTTGTGAAAAGGGCCATAAGTATTACAAAAGTAGTGACTGTCCAACTTGTCCTACTTGTGATAAAGAGAATAAGCCTGAGAGCGGCTTCCTTTCTAAACTAAGTTCACCTGCCAGAAGTGCCTTAGTTCATGAAGGAATTGATACGTTGCAAAAACTTTCAAAGTACACCGAAAAAGAAATTCTAAAAATCCATGGTATTGGACCAGCTTCCTTGCCAACTATGAGAACTTTATTAGAAGAAGCTGGTTTATCATTTAAAAAATAGTTGTTGTATAGGGAGGAGTATAGTGAACAGTCACTTTACTTCCTCTTATGGTTCTAAATTTATAATTAGTGTTTTCGCAAAATTTTCTCTAGCGCTTTTCCCTTTGCCAGCTCATCGATCAGTTTGTCCAAATAGCGAATTTCCTGCATAGTCGGTTCTTCGATGTCTTCCACTCGGATTCCGCAGACCACACCTTTGATCAAAGTCCTCGAAGGATTCAGTTGGGGAGCTTCTGCAAAAAAGGTCTCAAAGTCTGTCTGTTTTTCGATTTGGGCTTCTAACTCTTCCTGGTTATACCCTGTTAACCAACGGATGATTTCATCAACTTCTGTTTTCGAACGGCCTTTTTTCTCCGCCTTCGCGATATAGTGTGGATAGACACTTGCGAAACTCATTGTATAGATCTTGTGTTTAGCCATGATACATCCTCCCCTAAAAGCTTTTCTTTATTATAGTACGAAACATAGTCGGGGCTCAAACCTTTCTATTGTAATCTTGGTTAAGGCTGCTAGGATTTGATACTATTGAAGCAAAACTAGAAAGTGTTGGCGGGCAGTTTGAACTAACCAATGAGTCAAGAATAATTGATGTCGATTTTATCGCCAATAAGGTTAGTAAACTGGAGAGAGAACTTTACATTTTAAAAAATAAAAGTAATAATTTGTAGCTTATGATAATAACAACAATGTGACTAGAACCACTTCTGAATACAGAGGATGGTTCTTTTTAATGATCTGGCAGGTGACCCGAAAAATGATGCTTCTTGTGTAAATGGCACTCAGAAGCCCTTATTGGTGATCAAAATGCCTAGTTGATCGAATTAGGGACCTCACAGGCCCTTATTGCAGGGAATTCCCGTGAATATCATCTGCTTTTAAGCAAATAAGGACCTCTCAGTGCTCAAAAGTCGAAAAAACGATGATACTTGTAGAAATAAGGGCCTCTCGGACACACAAACGAGATACAGAACAGACATCGACATATCCAGAGCATGGATGACGTTCCCAGGCCCAAAGCGCAACGAATGCAGGTTTGATATTTCGACAATTATAAACAAACAAATTGTAAATTCCCTTCCAAATTATCGCGAGTTATGAAATAATATTAGTAATATATTATTATGACAATCTAACTAAGTAGATTCATGGAGGTTTGCCATGACGGATTATATAGAACTTCCTTCTATAATCAGATCAATAAATGATATAGGAGAAGGAAAAGCATCTGTATTTTTAAAAGACTGTAAAAAAATAAATGAGAATCAATTCTCATTAGATGCACTAAGAGCCTTATATGTAAAGGATAATAAGGCGTTCATTCAGATCGTTGATGAAATGGCGTTAAGGGGTTTTTATTTCTATACAGAAAAGCCTAATAACATTCTCCCTTCTAGACGGGCACAACTTAACAAGTATATTAAAACTCAAACCAATTTAGGTAGGTTCAAGATCATTGATTTCCAAAAGCTGGGCTTGTCTGGGTTTATTTATCGTTTTGGAATTCAATCCGACTTGTTTTTTTATAATGTTCCGCTAGACGGGTTTAGAAGTATTAATAGTAATATTGATTTAACGGTTCTTGAAAACGAGTTAGTACGAGTTGGCTTTACCATTGTAGATGTAGACCAATTAGTTTCAACTTTGGATGAGAGCCTCCAGGACGAAACAATAGAAGAACAAGAAGATCCAAGTGTGAACAGCACATCGAAAGAGGAAAATGATGGTACGTCTCAGCGGCATAAGAATGTAGCAGTTAACGAACTATTTCCTGAAGAGAAATTTTGGAATTTTCGATCGCTATGTAAACGGCGTGGGATTCAAACGGTCGAAGAAATTACAGAGCCAATTATCGAAGAATATGCAGCTAAAAAAGGGGTCGGATCTAATCGATTGACGATCATTAAAGAAAGATTGAATCTGAATACAGGAGTAGATCCTACGTCAGGAACGGATCATTCTAAAACAACTACTTATTCTATAATCCATTCACCCGTAAACGAAATTGAAAAGGCTTTTGAGGACAACACGTATCGGACATTTCGTGAATTCTGTAAGAAAAACCATATTACAACATTAGAAGAAATAAAGGAACATCATTTTCAGGAATACGGTGACCGTAGGGGCGTTGGTGTCGGAAAGGTTGACGCCGTCATCAAACGAGTGCATTTCTTAAAGAATCAATTGGGTATGGACGGTACAATTGCTGAAAATAATGTACAACCTCAGCCAAAAACATTTTTTATTAACGAAGTATTTTCTGAAGAAAAATATATGACATTTCGTGTTTTTTGTAAAAAAAATAAAATTTATTCGATTTCTGATTTGACAGAGCAACATTACACGGAATATAGCAATATTAAGGGAGTGGGAATTGGGAAAGTCGAAGCGGTTAAAACACGAGTGGCAGAGTATCTTCATTTAGCGAATCAGCCAATTTCAACTCCTATGTCAGGACAAGAACTGGAAGAAACTATACCTAGCTCAGAAATATTATCCGTACTAATAGAGGAACTTTTTAGTGAGAATACGTACTTAACTTTCCGAAAGTACTGTAAGAAAAATAAAATTCGGACGATTTTTGAAGTAACAAGTAAGCACTTAGAAAAATACTTCGACATGAGAGGTGTAGGGGTTGGTAAGTACGAAGCTGTAAAACAACGTATTCAAGCTGCAAGGGTGCAAAATTCGAAACCTTTAAACATCAGACCATCTGTCGCATCGCAGACCATCCGTACTACTTTTAATGACAAAAAACATGATGTTTTTCGTGAGTTTTGTGAGGAGCAGGGTATTCATACACTTGGGCAACTCGAGACACGTCATCTCCAAATGTTCAGTAGCTATAAGAACGTTTCGATGAAGCGGGTTGACCAATTAAGGCAATTGCTAGACTTTTATGTTGAGTCATCAGAAACTCAATCCATCGTATTTGAGAGTGGCGACATTTTCGAAACGATACAAGGAATGCCAGTGGGTCAGGTATTAGAACTCTATGGGTATCAGTCGACGTCACAAAGTAATCTGAAAATAAAAGATATTGAAGGGAATAGGATCTCCGACTTGCAGGACACTTTTGAACCGCATCTCTTATTCGACCTGTCTAACCGTCTTAAAATTCAAAAGCACCCAAGAGATATTGCTGAAAAATTTAAAACCGTTTTTACAGATCGTGAGTACCTCGTATTGAAGCATCGGTATGGATATGAAGAAACGCTAGAAGAGGTAGGAAGCCGGTTAGGGGTGACGAGGGAGAGAGTTAGACAGATTGGAAAAGGTGTTGTTAGGAAAGTCGTTACTCATCTAGGGAGAGAGCGATTTGTAACGGGTGTTCGACTAGTGGCAAAACATCAATCTTTTTTAAAAAAAGGTGAACTTGTTGATCTCGTCGGTCATGAAAATCAATTTTTAGTTCATTTGTTGATACAAGAAAAGCTTTACTTTAAGTATTATCATTTGCTCGAATTCTTTTTCATTGATGAAGAGGCTAAAGTTGATATTAAAGTCATTGAAGATTGTATTGAAGAACTCCCGGATTCCTTTCATGTTTCGGAATATCGACAGACGGTTGAAGAACAGTTAAAGGATTTAAATATTGAAGATATAGGGATGGAAATTTTAAATAGCTTAGTAGAAAATAATTACTATCACAAATACGGGGATATTTACTCTAAACATCGCTTGAAAATTACTCATGTTCTAACCTATTTATTTAGGCATTATATTAAAAAGCCATTACGAATTGATGAAGAAGGAGTATTATACCTTCACGAATTGGCAATGCAACATATGAATTTTGAGCTTTCTAAAACCGTTCGTTCCATTGAAGCGCGGATAAGAGATGTGGAAAGTCTAATTCTAGTGGACCGAGCGACATTTCAATATTTTGATAGAGAAAACTTTGACCCTTCTATCCTATCAAAGATCGAATCTTATATTGATGAGCAGTTTGATCGAAAAAAAGAAATTATAAATGTGGAAGAAGTTTATGAAAAGTTTCAAGGCCTCCTTGAACAACATCATGTTCATAACAAAATCCACTTATACTCCCTCATCCGTTGTTATTTGGACGAAAAGTATATGATTGGCCAAGGGAACACACTCAACATTTATAAGAATAAAAAATCAAAACAAAGTGTTGAGGAACGGCTTGTAGCTTATATGAAAAAGCATGGTGGTATTTGCTCGAAGGATCAACTTCTTGAGGTAGTAAGCCCACTGTTTAAAGTAGATATTGCGATAAATAATTCTAATCAAATGATTGGCTGGGGAAATAAGAGTGCAATCCTTGTTGACAAATTAAACATAAAGACGAATGAAAAGGCTATGCTTCTTGAGTTTTTCGATCAATCGTTCAAAAAGGGATATGCAACAGCCAACTCCATGTATAAAGATATGATGTTTGATCGTAAGCTGTCTAAGATCCTAAGGGATAAGAACATTGATGATCCAAGTAAACTACCAGCGATTATTAAACTGTTTAAACCAACAGTGAAAGGTCATACAAACTATTTATATATAGAAGGCTTTGAACTCGACAGCTTCGAGAAAGTCATTGAAGCTCATTTCACGGGTGAAACCTCAAGGCAAGAAATCAAGGAGTTCATCTATGAGCATGGATATAAAGAGATGATGGTTACGAACTTTCTTAAGCGGGTTCTTGATAATGAAATATTCGTTGAGACCGATATGGATCAGTTATATCCTGCGAAGTTATTACAAGTCAATGAAGCTGAGCTTGCTGAAATTGAAACGTACGTCAGAGAAAAGATGGGTGACGGAGAATATCTTTCACTTAGTCATTTAAAAGGCTACCGTCGCAAATTACCTGACATTGGTTTTCGCTGGAATCCTCATCTGTTGCAAAGTGTCCTTCAACGCTGCGGATTTCGCCAAGTGAAAAAGACATTCAATGATTATCGTTATGACAAGGTGATTGTCGTTAGAAAAGATAGTTCCATTCAGTCATTTGAAGATTTGATCCTTTACGTCCTCGAAAATGAATACGAAGGTAATCTCCATGAAATTGCGATCTATGAATTTCTAATGGAGAAAGGAATCGTGCGTGAACAGGAATATATGCACAAAAAAGTCTTACCATACGAAATTAAGACAAGCGAACGCCTACACTTTGATGAACTAGGGATTGTTACAGTAAAGAAGGGATAACGGATGTCGTTTAAAGATTTAGAACTGAAATTTAAATACCGATCTGATGTGGATCAAATTCATGCTGACTTTTACAGTAAGGTGCTAGAAAAGTCCATTCGGTATGACCGAGCAGTCGGTTACTTTACAAGTGGGAGTCTTGCCGTTTTGGCTAGAGGACTGGAGAAGTTTTTAGACTCAGAAGGAAAAATCCGCTTAATTGCCAATCCCCACTTAACAAAAGAAGACATCGAAGCGGTTCAGCTAGGGTATGAAGCGAAATACGATGTGGTAGCTAGAAGTCTTCTACGAGAAATCGAAATTTGTGAGGAGACGATCCGTGAAGATACACTCAATCTTTTAGCTTGGTTGATCTACGAAGATAAATTGGAGCTCAAGATTGCTTTTACGAATAACAATAGCCTTTATCATGAGAAGTTCGGCATCTTTTATGACGGGTTTGGTCATCAACTATCATTTTCTGGATCTGCAAATGAAACCGTCGGTGGAATCAGAGACAATTTTGAAAAGATTGATGTCTTTTGGAAAGACCATGACCACGCGCGGATCACGGACATGGTGAACGATTTTGAAAGCCTGTGGAACAACACGACAAACGGCCTAACGATCATCGAGATGCCAGACATTTTAAAGGAAAAATTAAAAGGCTACAAAAAGGAGCGAAAACCTATCAAACCGACTGAAATTAAACCACGTCCCTATCAAGAGGAGGCCATAAAGGCAGTTATACAAAATAACTGGACTGGTATTTTAGAAATGGCGACGGGTACGGGTAAGACCATCACAAGTCTGATGATTGCCAATGAGTTTTATAAGCAGCATGGGCGGATCTTTCTCGTGATCATCGTTCCGTTTACACATCTGGTCGAACAGTGGGAAGATAACTGCCAACTCCTTGGTTTTAGTAGTTTTACGTCATGTTACGGGAATAAGAAAGTATGGGCAGGTAAACTTCACACCGATGTGAGAGACTTTAATATTAGCATGATCAAAAAACATGTGGTCATCACGACGTACCGAAGTGCAGCATCGGAAGAATTTAATGATTTAATCGACAAGTTAAAAGGAAAAAGCTTCTTAATTGCCGATGAATGTCACTATTTCGGTGTAAATAGTTTAAGAAATCATAAGTTCACAGGAATGGAAGCGAAACTTGGACTCTCTGCTACCCCAGATCGCTGGTGGGATGAGGATGGAACACGCTTTATCACTGACTTTTTTGGAGATACCGTTTATGAATACGATATGAAAACAGCGATTCAGAACGGCGCTCTAACGGAATACACGTATGATCCTTTTATCACGAATTTAACTGACGATGAAATGGAAAAGTACGAGCGTTTAACGAAACGACTCATTCACTTATATGGATCTGATCAACCCGACCAAGAGGAAATTAGTGAGATCAATCGAAAACGGGCCCTGATCTTAAGTAAAGCAGAAAATAAAAAAGCAAAACTGTTTTCTATCTTTCAAGAAAAGGACCGGAAGAGTGTATCGCACACACTCGTGTATTGTGCGCCTGGTGAAGTAGACATCATTACGAACCAATTGTCACAGCTCGGTTATCGTGTACACCGGTTTGACTCAAAGGTCAATCTTGAAGATCGTATGCAACTATTAAAGTCATTTGCTGAAGGAAACATCCAGATCCTTGTAGCCATTAAATGTCTCGACGAAGGTGTAGATGTGCCGAGCACAAAGACCGCATATTTCTTAGCGAGTACATCGAATCCGCGTGAATTTGTTCAACGCCGTGGCCGGATTTTGCGTACGTATCCAGGAAAAAATATTGCAGAAATTTATGACTTTATCGTTTTACCAACAGGTGCGAGCGATCAAATGTACAAATCGATTGCTTCAAAAGAGATCCCGAGGTTTGCAGAGTTTTCTAGATTTGCGATCAATAATTACAATGCCAGAGACATTGTAGGACGTGAACTACAAACGTACGCTCTTGAGTATTTAATGGATAAATTACCGTGGGAAGTGTATAAAGAATTTCAAGAGAACATGGGGGCTATATAAATGAGTATTAATAAAGACTTAGAGAAAAAAATTAATCAGTTTCCAGGAGAACTCAGTGATATTGCTAAACTATTATTACGAGATCTTGAGGCTGGTAGAAAGTCACATGCCAGTATTGAAGAAATGATTCGTGAGGAAATCAGGGAGCTGGTTTTAGAGGAGGAAGGTCAATGAAGCTGAACAAGATCACTCTAAAGAATTTCCGTCAATTTTACGGGGAACAAACGATTGAGTTTGCTAGCGGGAGCGAGAATATCACGATCGTCTTTGGGGAGAACGGAAAAGGGAAAACGGGGATCTTTCGTGCGTTAATGTTCGGCTTGTACGGGAGCACTCATATTCAACAAGACAACCCAAAGGAAAAAATTCACCTCGTTAACTTTCTAGCTTTAGAGGAACATCCTAATATGCCGATTGATACATCCGTGTACCTCGAATTTGAGCACCGTGACAAAGCTTACGAGATTAGACGATATGCGAGCGGGTATAAGACGGGCAAGACGATTACGGAAAAAATCCTGGATGCCGAGCTGTATATTAAAGAAGGCGGCAACTTTCCAGCGGAGCCAATAACAGATGAAAAAGAAATGAAAGAGATTATGAATGGCATTCTCGATGAAAGCATTAAAGACTTCTTCTTATTTGACGCTGAAAAAATTGAAACGCTGGCCAAAACGGATGCAAAAGTAAAAGAAGAAGTAAAGAATGGGATCGTGAAACTTCTACAAATAGACAAGCTTGAAGCAGCTATTACGATCTTAAAAAAGCTCCATTCCTCCGAGAAAAGAAGAGTACTCGCTTCTTCTCAAAATTTAGATTTAACGAGAAAACAAAATGAAATGGATGCCATCGCAAACGAAATTAGTGATATGCAAGAACGCGTTCGTTTGAAGTCAGAAAATAAAACATCATGTTCACTTGAGATTGAGCGAATCGAAAGTCAACTGGCTGAAAATGAAGAAGTCAAACTCATTCAAGAAAAAATGGAAGCGGAAAAAGAAAAGAAGAACCTCCACCTTCGTCTTGCCAAAGATAAAAAGAATGAGATTAAAGGGGAACTTGTCACGAATGGGTATCACTTAATTATGAAGGATACGTACCAATCCGTGAAAAATTACCTCGATCAAATTCTCGTGGATCAAAAGGACTTAATTCCGATCGAAGTGATCGAAAAGTCACTTCAAGACTTAGTTTGCGCTTGCTGCGGGAACGACTTAAAGGAAAATAATGATCACCTGACTCAAATCGAGTTGCTAAAAAACAATTTTAAGCGATCCGAACTGACACCTTTAATCTCGCAAATCACATCTAGTATCCACGACTACTCGATGAGTGAAGAAGAAATCGTTCAGTCTATTGAACGAAAGCTTCGCGACTTTAGAGAATTGAAAGATGAAATCGAGCAAATTGACAAAGAAATTGATAAATACAGTGGCAATATCCAACTCAAAGCACAAGAACAGGAAAACTTGAAAAATCTAGAAGCATCATTGAAGGATAAGAAAGCTTTTCTCATCAGCTTAGAGGGAGAAGTTCGCGACCTTAATTTTCAAATCAATGAAAAAGAAAAACAGAAGGAAGCGTTAGACAAGGAATTCTCACGGTTATTAAGAGAGAATGAAAGTCTACGAATTGACTCTAAAATCTTACAATATATCGAAACACTAAAGGACAACTTTGAAGGCGTCTTTAAAGAGTATAGTGATGAAATGCGCGCGAAGCTTACGACCGAGACGACGCAAATCTTTAAAACACTCATCGACCGTAAAGATAAAGACCTAGTAAGCCGTATTGAGATCAACGAGAAATATGAAATCGATATTATGAACTGGGAGAACATCAACATCACACAGGACGTCTCTCAAGGACAACGCCAAGTCGTTGCTCTATCGTTTATTACAGCTCTTGCCAAAATTGCTGCTGGTGGGTCGGAGGATATTAACTTCCCATTGTTCATGGATACTCCGTTCGGCCGGATTAGCGGAAATAACCGAGACCATCTAATTGATAATATTCCGAACCTGACGTCCCAGTGGGTGCTTCTTTTAACCGATACGGAGCTTTCAAGAACCGAAGAAATTCGATTTAAGAGCACAGGTAAGCTCGGAAAATGGTATAAACTTGAACAAATCAAACCAGGACACTCAATCATAGAGCCAATTGAAGTCACGGAATCAATGGCAACAAGGGGGTAAACGATGGACTTTCTAGCAGATCAAGCATTGCTATATACAAGTAAAAAATACGAAGAAATCTATTTTTATTTCAATACAAAGTTTGAAGTGAAGTATCAGGACCTCTTCTTACTGTGTGCGAGTTTAGGATTTAAAAAGGACCAAAAGAGTAGCATCGGTGAACGAGGACGTGAACTTCGAACCAACTACTTAAACACGCGTCAGAAAGCCACTGCCTATTCCATTATTTTAAGTGACTCGGAATTAGGAAGAAATATTGAAGCCTTTGACGATAAAGAATTTCCAAAAAAAGCCCGTAAACGCTTAGAAGAGTATGCAGAAGGTGGAATGCAAGTCCTTGTTGAAGAAGTATTCGGTAGACGCTGGGATGGCAATAACCTGGACCCAGCCTACAAAGAGTATGAAGTGGACTTGCTAAGTTATATATACGGTGACTCAAAAGAAGTTCCTTTTTAATAAATCTTGCAACCAAACCTCCTCCATGTTTTATGAATATACATGGCAGGAGGTTTTATTGTACAATCGTGAAATTCTAATGTTCTACTATAGCTTCTTTCATACGTCTATTTTGATTTTTTACCGTCCCTTTTATAAGAAAAATTGTGAGATAATGAACGTGAACTCCTTATAATCCGAAATGGGAAGCTTGCCGAAAAGCAAACGTGATAGGGTATTAGAAGACATTTTTTTACGAATAAAGAACGATCGCTATTACATGTGATTAGGCTGATAGTGTGTTTATAAAAGATAAATCTCATGACAGGAGAACGATCATGTTACTAAAGAATAAATCGATTGAAGAATTACTTGATCTTGAAGAGGAACTTCTCGAAGCGAAGGACGCTGAAAAAGAGGGGACGTTTTCCAAGCTTATTTCCGTTTATGAAGCTCTTTACCGGAGCATATCGAAGGAGCCAAGCAGTGAGTATGCGTTTAGTTTAGAGAAAGTTAAAAAGCAATTAATCTTTTACTTAATAAAGTATGGGACGTACTTAAAAACGGTTTACCAGAAAGATGATTATGCAGCTGAGAACTGTTTAAAAAAAGCCGTAAGATACGAGAAACAGTTGCCCATCGCTTATTATCGATTAGGCTTTCTTCATTATAAAAAGAAAAGCTATTCTTCTGCGCTAAATTATTTTCAAAAGGCGATTCACTATCAAAAAAACAACGAGAATACCGAGTATCGAATGAACAAGCAGCAGCTGTATCATTGTCATTTGTATTTAGCCAACTGTGGTTTGTTTATTGCCCAAAAGGCCCAAGAGGAACTCGAAACGCTCGAAACTTCTGTAAAAAGACAAGAAGTACCAAACTATCAAACTTCTCCTCTTTTCGATCTGATTAAAGCGAATGATCAATACTTAGAGCACCATGCCTTTCAACTAGTGACACAAGGAAACAATCAGTATTGTACGAAAGAGGAATGCGAAGAAAAGGGTGAAGCTAAGCATACAATCATCCTCGACTTTACAGGGCGGGACCACTTGCTAATCTTTAATGGAAAAGAATGTCGCCTCACAAAAAATCAAGCCGAGATGTTACGTTATTTTTTACTGTATAGCAACGAAAATCACCAGGTCACAAAGCACGATGTGTACGATTTATTTTCGAAATCAGATGAAAATGGTGAGATACCGACCAACACGTTTACGCAAAATGTCATACGTTTACGAGCGAAGTTAAAGCAAGTTGACATCAATACCCCAGTCATCGAAAATCGATTAGGTATGAGCGAAACCGCCTATTACTACAACCAACTCGTCCCGTATTTAATAATGCATCGCAGTGATGACAGTTTCATCTTGTAGGAATGACAGGTCTGTCATCGCCCTTTTGAGATACTTAAGCTATCAACGAAAGGGAGATGATACGATGAAAACGTGGAACCAATTATTCGTAAGGCATGGGTGGATACTTGTAGAAAAGGAAGATGGTGTGTTTGATTGCACAAACGAAAGAAACGAAAATGTTAACTTTCTTATTCAATCTCTAGAAAAGGTTAATGTTCGTTATACGTTTGAAAAAGGTGTACTTTCACTATTTAGTCCAGTCGTACGAGAAGATCAGTTTCTAAGTGCAATAGACTATAAAAATCGTGGAAGAGGCGAAGGGTTATGGTTTAATCCGAGTAATGAACAATCAAAGGTTCATGAACTTGATACGTTCATTAGTGGGATCGTCAGGCAGTTGAACCGACTTGGCTTTGCTACATTAGGTTCATGTGATGGTCATGGAAAAAGACCAGCTCATTTGATGGTAAATAAGGAAAAGAGCATGGAAGAGTTGGCTGAATTATTACTTGCTCTTGGATGCAAAAGAGTGTATTACCGCGAACGCCAAAACAGTTACCATGTATCGATCCATTTAGCGCGACATGAATTGCTAGACCTAGCTGAGAAACTAAGTGAAGTAGAGAAGAGCTGGCTCGAACAAGGATACGATTTTATTAAACAACAACTCTTTAATCATTTATTAGAACAATTACTAGCTATTCCTGGAACGAGTGGTCAAGAAGCACAAGTAAGAAAGTTTGTTAGCGAAAAACTAACCCCATTTGTCGATCATATTACGGTGGATCGGGCTGGAAATATACTGGCTGAAAAAACATACAAGAGTGGGAATGGACCTGTTCTTTTAATGAATGCCCACCTCGATACGGTTTTTGAAATAGAGCCAGGGCGACAGATCATAAAAAACGGAAACATGTGGTCGAGCAGTAAAGGTATTTTAGGTGCGGATGACCGTGCGGGTGTAGCTGTACTTCTTCATCTAGCAGAATACCTCAGTCATCCTTCCTCTTTTAGTGGGAAAGTAAAGTTTATCTTTACTGTTCAAGAGGAGTGCGGATTAGTTGGAGCCAGTGAGGTCGATAACTATTTCTTATGGGGGACTGATGCGGCGATTGTCATTGATCGTCGCGGGGCTGGAGATATTGTCACCTCATGCGGAGGATATTTGCCATTCTGTCACCCACGCTATGGTGCGTTTATTGAAGAAGTAGCTCAAAAAGAAGCCTTCAAAGGCTGGGCAACAACAAGTGGTGGCAGTAGTGATACGAGAATTTGGGCAGAACATGGCATCCAGAGTGTGAACCTGTCAGCTGGCTACATGAATGAGCATACAGACCAGGAAACTCTCAATGTCGATGCGTGCTACAACACAGCTAAACTAGTACAAGGTCTATTGAAAAATGAAAAGAACTTAAAAGCCGTCTTACGAGAGATAAAGAGAGAACAACAGGTGTTGGTTAAGAACTAGTAAAGGATTGATTTTTACAGGAAAAATCACCAAAGGTTGGTTTGAGATGTGGGAATTGCCAGAATTGAACGAGGCTTTTCCAAGGACGGCAAAGCCTTTTATCGGTTTAACTGGCGCTAAGACTCCCCTTCAAGCGTTAAAAGGAAGCAAAAAAGACTAAGAAGTTAAACACTAAATTAGTCACTCTAGTGCAACTGTGAAACCATAGTTTGAAACAAGATTATTTGGATAGTCACAGTGACACGTTAATAAAAACAATTAAGGGTCTGTCTCCCCATGAGGTTATTACGAACAAACCTAGAAACAGACCCTCATATATTACACTTTATCTAGTTGTGTCTTTAACTTTTCAATTTTTTCAAGAGATAAGCTTGTTAAGTCTTGAATATCTTTCGTTGTGAACCCTTTTAGAAGCATTTGTTTTGCCACCTTCTCAATGCCCTTGTCAAACCCTTTTTTCTCCCATGAAGTCATCAGTTCCATAATGTGATTCACCTCATCTTTTGGAATGTGTTGAAAGAAATCGTTTGTTCGGATTTAACTTTATCATAACTAAAAATCGCTATAGGAACAATGGGGAGACGATATTTTTCGTAAAGTCGGCTAAAGTAGATGAACATCCGATCATTGAAATCTTTCTGATAGGAGGATTGCGGCTCGATATGTATAATAATTAATGAATTTTTACCTTTTAATTTAGTCTCAACAAGTAAGTCAACAGTCCTTTTATTTCCTTTAATCACATCAGTAAATACTTCTTGATTAAGAAAGGTTACATGTTGAAAATCTAGGTGCTCGTAAACGTTAGGAAAAAAAGCTAAGATGAATTCTTCAAAAAAAGTAGTAATTAACTCTTTAAACCAACGATCATGATCAAGTGTATCTTCTATCATTTTCATCACCTCATTATACGAATGTTTGTTCTAATTACAATGTAGCGATCAAACGTTGGTAAATGTATTTTTTGTAAATTTTATTTTAAAATTGAAATCGAAAATTCGGTGGTGAACAGGAGGTGAAGCGACCGTATTTGCCGGCGATCCAAGGCCGAGGAGCGTTTTGGGTAGTCAAAGTGACATCGTATTAACGTATTTAAATACTCCCTTCACGCTATAAAACCGCTTTGGTAACGCCAGAGATTTAATTTTTTTAGAACTAATAGCATTGCTTTATAGTAGCTTATACAGTAAACCGGTATTATCCTACCTTCAGTTATTTAATGGGGATGTTAATTAATAAATTCTGTTATAATACCCATTAATTAACTATCATTGTTATGATTAAGCTTAACAATTTGCTGGACAAATACTGCATGTTTAAAAATTACTGGAATCTCAGTAGACTCCCATAAGTATTATTCGATTCCTAAGAGGTGAGATAAAATGTTTGAACAAATTGACCATAAAAAGGCGATTCTTGATGCCAAACGTCCATTCCCAAAGTACACACTAATGAGTTTGCGTGAAAAGTTACTACTAGAATGGACATATAATTCAAATGCAATTGAAGGAAATACATTAACCTTACAGGAAACGAAAGTAGTGCTCGAGGGTATTACAGTTGGCGGGAAAACGTTGCGTGAACATTTAGAGGTTATTAATCATCGTGATGCAATTTCATATGTGGAAGAAATTGTCCAACGTGAAGAACCCTTATCAGAATGGCAAATTAGTAATTTACATCGTCTCATTTTAAAAGGAATTAATGATGAATATGCAGGAGTTTATCGAGACCAACAAGTATTTATTTCAGGTGCTAAACAAGTACCACCAGCTCCATTTCTTATTAAAGAAGAAATAGGTAATTTATTGAAATGGTAAGAACAGGATACTACTCAAATGCATCCAGTTACTCGTGGGGCAATGTTACATGCAATATTTGTAGGAATACACCCTTTTATTGATGGAAATGGACGTACATCACGGTTGTTATTAAATCTAGAACTGATGAAAGATGGGTTTCCACCGATTGTCATAAAAATTGAAAATCGGTTAAACTATTACGAGGCTTTAGACAAGGCGCATACCCAACAGAATTATGATAACTTTATTCAGTTGGTTGCAAAGGAAGTAGAGGATTCGCTAGATTTGTATTTAAGTGCATTTGAATAAGTCTGATCTTGAAACTGAAAAGTAGAATAAGGCTAATGCTTGAATTGAGGTTCGAGCATTAGCCTTTTTGATTACTAATAGAAGGTGCATTCCGTAATTCGGATGTACTTTTTTCTTCGGATGTGGAAGAAATCGAATAGGTAACTAAGTTGTTTATTAGTATCAATTGAAACTATTATGTATCAATATCAATGCCATAGTTCATTGTCGTCGACAAATTTCGAGTTGTCCCTGTGACAGAAATTATACGAATGGTTCTTTTTAACTACTCCCTTCACGCTATAAAACCGCTATGGTAAACTGGTAAATAATACATAAAAAGGAATGTTGTCTTATGCCAATTTACAATAAACTTGTTCGTGATAAAATTCCAGCCATCATTCAAGCAGCAGGAAAGGGTTACCGCTCGAAACAATTGGATGAGGTTGAATACATAAAAGAACTAAAGATTAAGTTGACTGAAGAAATTGCTGAATACGAAGAAGCACAAACAGATGGACAAGCTTTGGAGGAGCTTGCTGATGTGCTCGAAATTATGCACAGTCTCGCAAGTGTGCACGGAGCCAAATTTGATGAAGTCGAGGCAATCCGCAAGAAAAAAGCTGAAGAACGTGGAGGTTTTCAGGAGAGAGTTTTCCTGATTGATGTGGAAGATGAGTAACATTAAGTTAGTAACAGACCGTTTAATCTCGGATTTGGTTGAGGCGATTGATCGCTCCTCTTCTATATACATATTAACCTCATTTGTTATGAAGTCAGGTGTACAACTTCTGGAAGAACCACTAAAAAAAGCATTAGATCGCGGAGCGGAAGTGAAGGTTTGTACAGGTGACTATTTATTTGTGACGCAGCCAGAAGCGTTAAGAAAAATAAATGAAATAGATCCGAACATTGAAGTTCGTTTGTGGAAGAGCAATGGTCGAGCGTTTCATCCCAAAGCGTACTTGTTTCAGTATGAGGAAAATGAAGGGACGTTAATCATTGGTTCATCGAACATGTCCCGGTCTGCTCTTACACATGGGGTCGAATGGAATGTCGCGATGGAGTCCAAAGCTTCTCCTGATACATTTCAACAAGCGCTAGATGAGTTCATGAAGCTTTTCCTTAATGAACAAACCGTTCCTGTTAACAAAGAAACGATAGTTGAATACGAAAAGTTGTATGAAGATTACCATCGGGAACATCCGAATTTAGTTCGTACGTGGACGAAAACAGAAGAAGTAGAGTTAATGCTAAATCAAACAGCTGATGATGAGGAACCCGCGATCATTATTGAAGAACCGGCGTCATACGGAACCATCTCACCAAGACATTCACAAATTGAGGCACTTGAGTCTTTACATAACGTTGTCGAAGAAGGTTACGACAAAGCGATGGTTGTGATGGCTACTGGCCTAGGTAAGACCTATTTAGCAGGCTTTTTTGCGAGAAATTACAAGCGAATCCTCTTTGTCGCTCATCGTGAAGAAATCTTAAAACAAGCCCAAAAATCGTTTGAACATATTATGCCTGAGCGTACGTTTGGTATTTATAGCGGAACCGAAAAAGAAGGCGAAGCCGATTGTGTATTTGCGTCGATTTTTACATTAGCGAACGAACGTCATTTAGAGAAGTTCGACCCTAACAGCTTTGATCTCATTGTTATCGATGAATTCCATCATGCAGCGGCAAAAACGTATCAACGTGTTCTTGACTATTTTAAGCCTGAATTTTTACTTGGGATTACCGCCTATCAAATTGACTTTATTGAAGCCATTCAACGTCAGTGGTTAGCACCTTTTAATTATGTCGGGGTGTATGATGAAACGGATTATTCACAAATTACGTGGCTAGGAACCAGATATGACGATGAAGAATTATTAGCAGCGCAATTAAGGGAAGAGATGGCAGAAAAGATATTGGAAGCCTGGAAAACGCATAAACAAACACGAACACTTGCCTTTTGTTCTTCGATTAGACAAGCTTCATTTCTAGCGAATTATTTTAAGGAAAACGGAGTGAAAGCTACAAGTCTGCATTCGAATGGAAGTGAATACGGACGTGCAAAAGCCATTCAAATGATTGAAACCGGTGTTCTGGAAGTCATTTTTACTGTAAACCTTTTCAATGAAGGTACGGATATTCCTTCGTTAGATACCCTTTTATTCGTACGTCCAACAGAGTCGTTAACGGTATTTACGCAGCAAGTCGGTCGAGGACTTCGGTTGTTTAAAGGAAAAGAGCACTGTACGATTATTGATCTGATTGGAAATTATCGAAACGCAGATAATAAATTACGTCTACTCGATACGCGCAAGGACGATGAGAGAACCAAGTCACCATCAAGTGTGCCTCAAGTTCCGGCCAACTGTTTCATTAATTTCGAGATGGAAGTCATTCAGCTATTAGATGAACTTCGGAAAAAGCGCCAACCGCGAAAAGAACAACTTCGACAAGCTTATTTTGAATTAAAACAAGAACTTGGGAAGCGCCCAACGTATTTAGAGTTGCATTTATACGGGAACGCCGATACGAACAACTACAAGCAGGAATTCAAATCGTATGCGGGCTTCCTATATTGGGCCAACGAGCTTCATGAAACCGAAGAAGATGTGTTCAAAGCTTACGAAACATGGCTTCAAGAAGTCGAGCGGACAGGTATGAATAAGAGCTATAAAATGGTTGTTCTATCTTATATGTTAAGCTGCGGTCTCGAGAAATGGACAAGTCCCGTAACACCTGAAGAAGTGGCACCGTACTTCCATAACTACTTAACGGAAAAAGAATACAGGAAGCGGATCGACTTTTCCGACAAACAAGGGAAAAGACTGTGGGACTACGACGAAACAAAAGTAGCCAAACTTATTGCCGATATGCCAATGACGAAATGGAGTGGCAGTTCAAAAGGGTTGCTTTCATTCGAAGATGGAGTATTCAAAACGGAATTTGATGTGGCCGAGGAGCACAACGAAGTGCTGTATGAATGGACGAAAGAGATTTGTGAGTATCGACTGCATGCTTATTTTGAGCGGAAAGAGAAGTAACCTAGAATACCTTTTATCTAATCGAAATTATGAATTAATAGAGTTCGGTTAATGCTTGTAGAATACCTTCTGAAAATAAAATCATGTATAATTAAATCATCAATTTATTGAAAAGTAGGAGATAAATTTGACGATTAAGAAGTTTAATTTTTACACAGTTCAACAGTTTTTAATAAGTGATAAGTTTTACATTCCAGATTATCAACGAGAATATTCATGGGAAAGAGATGAACAGATTAAGGATTTTTGGTTAGATTTGTACGACTTAGTTGAGAACAGTCGTGATAATCATTTCTTTGGACAAGTCGTTATCCACGATGATCAAGAGGATAAGAAGAAATATATTATTGATGGTCAACAACGTAGTTCCACGTCGATTATATTTTTGTCTGTAATTAGGCAGCTGTTTGATGACATTTATACAGCAACGAATCGAGATGGGGCGAGAAATAAGGTCGAGGATATTCGTCTAAAAATTATTGGTCGTTGGAGCGAGGAAGAGAACGAGCTTCAGTTCCATTTAGGTAAGATCGATAATATCTTCTTTAGAGACTTTATTCAACGTGGAATTCCGGTGTCTGGTGAGATTACGGAACCGTCACATATTCGAATTAAAGAGGCTTATGATTATCTGTATGACCAATTATTGGAGGAGTTAAAGGATCTAGAAGACGAGGATAAATACAATAAATTAGTCGAATATTATAATGGTTTTAAAAATAAATTTAGTTTGATGTGTGTAGAGACGGATGATATGAATGAAGCATTTATCATATTTGAAACTCTTAACGCGAGAGGTAAAGAGCTTGAAACCTCAGATCTACTAAAGAATCATTTATTCAAAACATCAGACAATCTAATTGAAGAAGTAAAAAATGAATGGTTGAAAATGCAAGAAAGTGCTGACGGGATTGACCTAACGAAGTATTTTAGAACCATATGGAATTCAAAATACGATTTCACACGGGAAAAAGAACTTTACAAAAATCTAAAAGGTATGGTAACCACATCAGGTGAATGTTTAAACTTTGCAAGGGAGTTAGTCAAAAGCTTAAATGTTTATAAAGTGCTTGTTGATCCCTCAAATGAAACCTTTTTTAGAGATAAAGAAATCGAACAACATCTAGTAAACTTAAAGCTTCTCAACGCAAGTACGTACTATCCTATCGTGATTGCGCTAGTCAATGGATCCTATGAAGAAGCAGAAATAAAAAAAGTGGTTGAAGCGATTGAAAGTTTTATCGTTCGAAACTGTGTCATTGCGGGGAAAGTAGCCAATCGTTATGAAGTACTGTTCGCTAAGGTGGCAAAGAAGATTTCTTCTACCCCGATGACTTTTGATGAGATCGCAGAAGAATTCAAGAAAGAAATGTTAAACGATGAAGAATTCGAAAGTCATTTTCAAGTATGTTCAATTAAAAGTGCTCCTGTAGCTAAGTTTATTTTACGAAAAATAAATGATTTCCAACAAAGAGAGTTAGTTGTTAACCCTAATAATATGAAAATTCATTTGGAACACATTATGCCTAAAAATATAGGGCAATGGAGAGTACATGAAGACATTCACAACAAATACATTAATCGAATTGGGAATCTGACTCTTCTAGCAGATGAGTACAACAAGTCAATTAAAAATAAATTGTTTAATGATAAGAAAAAAGTATATGAAAAATCCAAGATTGAGATGACTAAAAAATTGGCTTCTTACAAAGAATGGAACTCGACTCGAATTGAAGAACGTCAAAAAGAACTATTTACAATAGCTAAGCAAGTTTGGAAAAATTTTATTTAAGATATAGGATAGATACACTTCTTCATGAGAGGTGTATTTTTTTCTTCCAAAATTGGAACTGACAAATTCTATGAAACGATATGAAATTGATGGGATTTTTTGTAGAATAGTAATATAGAAAAATAGAATTAGTAATGTGTAAAGGTAAGTCTGAAAAAGAATTTGAGGGATAGAAATGAATAGATACTGGAACTTTCCAGCTACGACTGGTGGCTTAATCAACTCTATAAATAATGCCGGATTAGAAACGTTTAGAGGAAATGCGTTAGACTCACTAACAAGAGAAATCTGCCAAAATTCATTAGATGCGGTTAAAGATAAAAGTAAACCAGTTTTGGTTGAATTTAAAAGCTTTTCTGCTGATAGCACGAGTTTTCCAAATAAAGAAGAATTAGTAGATGTATTTCATCAGTGTAAGGAAACATGGCATGGGAGAAATAAAAAAAGCGAAGACTTTATTGAAAATGCGCTTAAGTTATTTAATCAACAACAAATTCAATTTTTACGAATTAGTGATTTTAATACAAAGGGGTTAGAAGGGGCCAAAGAAGGAGAAATCGGTTCGCCTTGGAGTACCTTAGTTAAGGAAGCAGGATCTTCTAATAAAGACGAAAGCTCTGGTGGCAGCTTCGGTATTGGTAAATCTGCGCCGTTTTTAAATTCGAACCTAAGAACGTTGTTTTATGCCTCTTTAGATATTTCTGGGTATAAGTCTTATATTGGTGTTGCAAATATTATGTCGTTCAAAAAGAATAACGATCAAATTACGTTAGGAAATGGTTACTTTACTTTTGATGAAAGATCGTTAGCTATTCCTGGAGACATCATACTAGACCAAGACTTTACTCGTGAGGAGACAGGTACAGATATTTATATTGCAGGTTTCCAACCAAAGGGTAATTGGAAAGGAGAGGTTACAAAGTCAGTTCTAGTTAACTTCTTCATAACGGTATACAACAAAAAGTTAGTCGTTAAGATTAATGATTTTGAAATTAATCATGAAAACATAGGAGAACTTATTGCTGAGTTAGATGATAGTGAGGAGAACCGAGTACTAAAAAATTATTTTAATCTATTAATCTCGGATAAGACGATCAAAATAAAATACCCGGCTAGAGAATATAAGAATGGGATTCACTTCGAAGAAGGAGAAGCGGAGTTATATTTGCTAAATGGTGAGGATTTAAATAGACGTGTCTTAATGACCCGGAAAACTGGAATGATGATTTTTGAGCAAAAGAATATAAGTGGAAGCATTTCTTTTACAGGTTTACTAATGATTACAGGGGCTCATATGAATAATGTTTTTAAACAAATGGAAAACCCTGCTCATAATGAATGGTCTTCGGAGAGGTATGAAAAGGACCCGAAATTAGCGAAAAAGATCTACGGAGACTTAAAGAGCTTTATAAGAAATACAGTGAAAGAGTACTTCCAAGAAAAAATTACTGATTCGATGGATGCAGTTGGATTAAATGACTTTCTACCAAATAAAAACTTGCTGGCTGATAGTGGCACGAAAAAACGAGAATCGTTAAATTCAACAATTAAATCCATTATTACAAAAGAAGTAAAAGAAGATCGAAAAAAACGAGCGCAAACTAAAGGACAAGATCGTCATGAAGATTTAGATCAAGAGTTAGAGGGGAATTATGGAATTACTCCAACTGGTGATGAAGGTGGGGGCGGTGCCGCAAATGATAGTGACGGAGGAGATGCCGGTGGTAGCACAACCGAACCAGGGGGACAAAATGAAGTGAATCCGCAAACGGATGGGGATAAAGATAAAAAGAAAGAACGAAAACCAAGTAAACACCCAGTTCAAATCCAGCAGAAATATGCTTCTATTGACAAGAACCAAGGTAAATATAAGTTTTTTATCTCACAAAAAAAATCGTTAGAGAATGGGAAATTAGTCTTTAAAGTAATGGGCGAACAAAGTAACTACGATCTTCCTATTAAGAATGCATCCACTGATGACAAAGATGTTACGGTCGAGAAAGTTAGTTCGAATACGGTTTACGTCCAATCTATTAAAGCAAACAAAAGTTTTATGATCAACGTAGAAATTGATTATTTTGATTATTGTGTACTGGAGGTAGAATTATATGAAAATTAGTTCATCGTATCCATACCCAGTGTTGTATGTGAATAATGATGATTACACTAGCTCCAGTTTTACAGCCGCTATAAACGTGGATGAATCCTTTGGAGAAGTCCGAATTTATGTGGACTTTTACCTAGACAATAGAGGAATAAGTAGATTGATAGAGGCCCAGTCGGCTGTATATTTAGTGCATATTGAATGCCCGCAGACGAGTTTTCGTAAAGCATACGAAACAAATGAGAATAAGATAGAAATTGTAATCCCTTCCGATGTGCTACGTGGCAAAATTCTAATTCATACATTTGTTATTGCAAAAGAAACGATAGAACACTATACGAATGTATTATTAAATAAATGGTTTAAGGAGCTACCCGTTCGATTTGAAAAAGGTAATTTTATTGCGATTGGTGAAGCCATTGAAATGAATTTATTTGAGGATCATACGGAGTTTCTAAATTTACCTTCTATTATAACGGTGACAAAGTCATTAAAAAAAGAGTATATGGATGTTGATATCCATTCCAATAACATTTCGATTCTCTTACCTGAGTACGAATATAACCAATACGCTACAACAGCCAATTCACGACTCAAAAACACGATATTATCAACCGTTATTGTGCCAGCTCTTGTTTATGTGTTTTCTAAACTAAGAGATAGTAGGGGCGAATTGGATGAATACACGTGGTACCAAGTTCTAGATAAAATATTTGCGGAGAATAATTATAGGCTTGAAGACGTAGGGACGGATAGTCTCTCTCCACTTCAAGCTGCCCAATTAGTATTACGAAAACCTTTAAGAGCTAGCTTTGAAGAAATCGAAAAGCTGAATAGAACGGAGGATTAGTTTTGAAGCTACAATTCATTTCCGATGAGACACTCATGGACTTACGTTCTAACTATGATGCACACAAGGATCATTACTATACAAAAAACAATGAGTGGTTTAATGACTACTTTAAAGAAAACGGTAGAATTCTTGAGTCGAATATCTCTTTTGAAATACCTACTTTAAATATGGATGAAAACTATTTACTGAGTGATCAAGAAAACGTAAAAATCTTATATGATGCTTTAAAAGATCTTACCGTTTCACAAGCAACTCAGGAAAGGCTATGGTCTGGACTAGCTCATTTACAGTTAAGAGAGTTCACCTACTATCGACTAAAAAATGAACTGCTAGAACATAATGACAAGCGCATAAACACAGCCTTATTTTTTAAAAATGGTAACAAACGCTCTTTGTTTGTTCATATACTGGCTCGTTTATGGTGGGTTGGTTATATGACGTATGATGAGGAAAACAAGGACAACCCTTACTGGCTAACCGAGTTCTTTTGCAATAGCGACTTTTCTGCAAGATGCGTAGTCTTTTTCTCTAGTAACTTTACGTCCAATCGAAATATTACAAAAGGGATATTAAAATCTCTAGTCAAACTTAAAGAAAAAGGGATACCTATTAAAAGAGACCATTTCGTCCAGGCCAACAAATATTTAAACGTAGTGGGTGGAGCAATGATCCTAGACATGCTTACATCTGATGAGGTAGAGCAAATGGTAGACAAGCATCTTTATAAACATTTTGGAGTTGGAGCAGATACTCTTTCAGTTTGATAATGTAGTAGTAAAATGACGATTGGTTAGCAGTCCATTATGCTTTTTTAATGTAACTAAACGAAGGAAGTACAAAAACCGTACCTGTTCACAGAAGAGCTTTACAATTTAAGACACATAAACCTACTGTTAAACGAACCGAACATGGTTCGTTTTCTTTTTACCCAGATCATTAAGTAAAAAAAATAGTAGTAAATGTTTTGTCTAGTATGGTCCCTTAAATAGGAAAAATTGTGAGATAATTGAGTAAATGGATCTTGCATAAAGGGGATTGAACATGACGAATTCAAAATACAGCAAAGTTTATGACGTGAATGAACAAGTAGAATTAATTCTAGAGTTAGTCGATGAGTTAGATGTGGAGTCGATTCCACACTTATCGATTAACTTTTTTGAAATAACAATGAATGATTTAAAACATACATATACGAAAATGGATCGTGATTTAATTGTCGATTATTTATTAGCGAAGAAGGCGAGCCGAAGTGGAAAGGCGAAACAAAGCAACCGCGATCCGGTAATGGAAGAGATTAAAAGACAAGCAGAAATGACCGAGCTGACGAATAAAATTATGGATTTAGTTGAAGAAAATAATTTGACTCGTATAGAAGGAGTAAGTCTAGATCTCGGCACCTTAACCCATAATCGTCTAGGAAAACATTCAAAGGAAGAGCTTACCTTATTACATACGACTATCCAAAACCACCTGGACCAACAGCTACAGACATTTCAACAATCCGAGTCGAAACCGAATAACGAAAAAGCAGACAAAATCAAATATGAGATTTTAATGTTAGCTGAGGATCTTGAAATCGATCGGATTCGTGAGTTCAGTGAGCTCGACTTCGCAAAGCTGACAGTCGATGATTTAGCCCATTATGAACTTGATGAACTGGAATCCATGCTCGACGTCCTCGAAGGACAAGAAATTGTAAGCGCTGAAATCAAGATGATTAATCATTTAGTGAGGATGATGAATATCACTAAATTACCGAGTCTAGACATTCATTTTACAGAAATGACCGACTATGACTTCCGTTACACGATTTCAAAAAAGGATCGTCAGTTACTTTTAAAGACATTAGAGGAACTTTACGAAAGTGGTTATGAAGAAGATCCTTTGGACGCGTTGGCCGCATTTGTTTCTACGAGTACGAAAGACAAAGAAGAACAAACGGAACGAATGGTAGAGGATCAACAACAGCAAACAAAAAACTTAGAACTGATTCGTAAAATCATGAATTTGGTAGAAGAAAATAATCTCACTTCCATCGCAGGAAACATTCAGTTGACGAACTTAAATGAATTTCAACTAGAGCAGCAATCGAAAACGGAGCTCATTCTACTATTAGATGCAATTGAAACGCATATCGCAATGAATGAAAAATATGGTAATGCCTCGCAAATAGAGGAAGAAGATGACCTATTGGAAGACGAAGAGGAAGAGGAAGCGCGCGGCATCAAACAAGACATACTTATGATAGTTGAGGAATCTCGGATTAACCACATTCCAGAGTTCCGTGAACTCGATTTTGCGACGGTTACGATAGATGATTTGAATAATTATGATATTGAAGACTTAAAAAGTATGCTCAGTTTTCTAGAAACTCAGGAAATAACAACGAATGAGATTAAAAGAATTTTTGAATTAGCGAACATTCTAAACATGAGAGAACTTCCGGATCTTGGCATAGATTTTACTGAAATCACGGATGAGGAATTACGTTACTCGAATTCCAAAGAAGACCGACAGTTTATCATTCAAACATTAGAAGACCTGTATGAAAAAGGCTATGACCAAACGACCAATGACTTTATAAATCCTCTCGAAGTCATTGAGAAATACAAATATGGTGCGTTAAAAGATACCGATGAATGGGAAGACGAGAAAAAAGAAGACACGAGTTGGAGAAAACACATTCCACCTTCTGTTAAAACGCAATTGCCAAGCTGGCGAAATGACTCGGTTCATGAATTCTATGAAAAAGTGAAAGTGCTAATGCAAAAGTCCCGTGGAAGGGATCTCGCTATTCTTCGAGAGTACGTTTGTGATTTATCAGAGATTGTCTTTGATCAACCAGAAGAAAAAGATGAAGAAGAGCAACTGATGGAAAATGCCGACGAGGATGAGATTGCTTCAGCGATTTTAACGATTGTTGAAATGATCATACTACCCCATCAAGAAGTGCTAGAGCGGATTGAACAAAAGGGCGGGCAAATTTTATTTAGTAATGTGTGGAGTCAGCCATTCACTGAGACACTAAAAAAAGAAGTAAAAGATCGTGACGGGTGGGCTTGTGTGGTCTGCGATTCGGATAAAGGCTTGCATGTTCATCATAAAATCCCGAGAAAATACGGTGGTGTGAATCATAAGCATAACCTCGTCACATTGTGCAGCTCCTGTCATCCAGCAATCGAAACAGCGGATATCCGCCATGCGTTTACCAAGTGTTTAGCGAATTATCGGATGAACCAAAACAAAAAAATTAGAAAGCCTGTTTCGACTGATAAAACGATATTAAAGCGCGAAGTGGAACAAAGCTTAGACCACTTATTCCTTGCTTTATCCAACCGAAATGAGAATGAATTAATTGAAGAAGTGTTAGGCATTATGAAGCGATTAGAAGTCATTTTTTACGACTAAATCATCCTTCAATAGTCACCAATCCCAAAAGTGGGAACGGTACGTCAATTTTTTCCTCTATACTAGAAAATACACTAGTAAATGGAATAAAGGTTATTACGAACCTCCATCACAACAAAAAACTACAGCCAAAGGGGAGAAGTACATATGTTATTGCAAAAGATCATGGATAAACGTAAGAAGTTGCTCCTGGAAAAGAAAGTACCAACGCAAGAGGAGCTTCAAGAAGACTATCGTCTCTTTCAAGAAAAATTCGGTCCAGAAAAACTGAAGGGGCTTCAAGGGGAAGAACTATTAGAGACCTTATCTAATCTAGGCAACCGCGATAGCTTAGTTTATTGGCTAGAGTTTAAAAATGATGATCAATTTCGGACGACAGTATACGGCAGTATTTCAGGCGGGAGTGCCTTTAAATATATTATGTTTAAAAGAAGCAGTGACGGTGTGTGGGTGACTGGGTACAATCAAGATCCAGTTGAACTAAACCAAGAGCAAGCGATCGACATGGCCATAAAAATTCGCGACAACCTCGTAAAGGGTGCTGAAATGATCGGCCAACTCGTCTCAAAGGAAGGTCCGGTTGACGAGGATGCGTACATCAAAATACAGCTGGAGCTTGAAGCACAACTAGAGTTTAATATGGGGAAACTCGGCTGGGTTCATAAATATTATCATATGATATTTCCGGAACGAATTGATGATTTTCACAATGCCGATTGGCAAAAAAATGCGTTAATCAAAATACATGTCAAGCCGAATGAACAAGGCGGGCTTTATTCCTGGGCAGGTCAAATAATGGCGATTGCACGACAATGTGAGTGTCCGGTCAATCATTTTACTCATTGTCTGAATGAACTCTACGGTGGACCGCATCATTATATCCGTGTGGGCACGACTTCTGGTACAACGAGCTATTGGAACGAAATGTATATCGAAGGCCATATTGCGATCGGCTGGCCGGCATTAGGAGATTTGAGCCGATTTGAGGATATGAAAATAACGGAAATGAAAAAGCACATCCGCGCGATCCTTGAAGAAAATTACGACCAGACGCCTCAAGTGATTGGCAAATGGACGCTGCAAATTGTAACGTTTTTTACTCGCCTGCATCGCGGGACAGTGATTGTCGCTGCGGAAGGACAAACGGTTTTAGGCATCGGTAAAGTCATCGGAGGGTATCAATACGTTGAAGGTAAGGACTTTCCACATACGGTCAAAGTTGATTGGTTAAAAACACCGAATACGAAGCTGCCAAACCCGAGCGAAGGCCTACAAACAACGACGTATCAATTACGAGACATTGATAATTTACTAGCGATTGAAAAAATCTTAGCTGAAGAACAGCATGAGCCAATACCTGTTCCGACGAAGCTGGAACCACTGACAGGAATGGCTACGAAAATCGAGAAAATTTTAAGCCGAAAACGTCAGGTCATTCTATACGGACCTCCAGGAACAGGGAAAACTCACCATGCAGAGCATACATGCTCGGAGCTGTCCGCGAGAGAAATTTACAACAAAAACTTCGCCACTCTGACAGAAGAACAAAAAGCGGTGATCAAAGGAAATCGAACGGCTAGAGGAACGGTGCGAATGTGTACGTTCCATCCTTCTTACGGCTATGAGGATTTTATGGAAGGAATTAAGCCTACTGTTATTAACGATCAAACCGTGTTTAAGCTGAAGGACGGTATTTTTAAAACGATTTGTCAAGACGCCAGCAACCATCCTGATCATAGCTTTTACCTTATTATTGATGAAATCAACCGCGGGGACATTTCACGTATTTTTGGTGAATTAATTACGATCATCGAAAGCAACAAGCGCGGAAAAGAAGTCATCTTACCGTTATCGAATGAACCGTTTCAAGTGCCGAAAAATGTGTACATTATCGGGACGATGAATACAGCTGACCGGTCTATTGCCTTACTCGATGTCGCACTGCGCCGCCGTTTTGGATTTATTGAATTGTTGACGGACTATTCGCTGTTAGAAGATGTGCTTATTGAAAGCCTGCCATTAGGCGAATGGTTAAAAGCACTGAATGCACGAATCGTTGAGAACTTAGGACAAGATGCAAGAAACTTACAAATTGGTCATGCGTACTTTTTAGAAAAAGAAAAGCCGATTCGTAACTATGAAAAGTTCAAACGAATTATCGAAGAAGACATCATCCCGTTAATCGAAGAATACTGCTACGGGGACTACGCGACGATGGCCAAAATATTAGGATCTGCAATTGTTGATGTTAAACAGAAGACCATTAAAGCAGACATATTCACCGATGACAGCACCGTTTCACTCGTCAATGCCTTATTAGAGCCGACTCCAGAGTTAAGTACGGAAAATCATCTAGTACCGGAAACGGAAGATGAAGGGCTGGACGAAGAGGAACAAGAGGAGAATGTAGAAAGTAAGTTGGTCGATTAAGATGAAGATAGTGATGAAAGAGTGGGACTCGGTACTTATTCCCGAGAAGGATTTACCAAATGATGAGGCTGCACAAGCAACGGTTCAGTGGCTGAATGAAAAAAAGATGCTGGAAATTATCGAATTAAAAAACGGACTTAGTATTCAGACCAACTCCTTTATTGGGACCATCGTCATCGGCGACCTGCAGCTGACGATCACTCCGAAAATCAAAGGAGTCGAGCTGATGACATTGCTGAACTATGCTTATTCCGTCAAAGATTTAAAAATTGTGAATCAAGCAGATTTCCAGCTCGACACTTTTCCTTTTTTCGATATCTTAATCTTTCAGTTGTATGGCTACGCCGATCATTTAGTAAGAAGAGAACTGGTAAGAGGATATGTCCGTAAAAAAGAAGACCTGTCCTCGCCCAAAGGACGGTTAGATTTTAACCAACTAGTGAGAGAAAAACATCTTCAGAAAACGACGCTGCCGAGCATTTATTTTGAACGCAATGAAGATCATCTGCTCAACCAAGTGCTGTTAGCCGGATTAAAGCTTAGTATTCAAATGGTCCAAGACGATCAGTTAAAGAAGAGCTTGCAGCGCCTGTGTTCGCAACTAGAGGAGTATATTTCACCGATCCTCCTCAATAGACAACAATTAAAGCAAGTGCAGACCCGTATTAACCGATTGTCTGAGCATTATCGTCCAATTGTGGAGATCATTACGTTACTATATCAAGCGCAAGGCTTAGAAATTGAAGGGGCCGATCATCCGATCCAGCTGAATGGATTTCTCTTTGATATGAACGTCTTTTTTGAAGCATTTGTCGAAAAGCTCATTCGTGATTTTGTGCCTTATTATTCGTTACGCGAACAGTTTAAACTGCACGAAACGTTCCATTACGCACCAGGCTATAATCCAAAACGAAGAAAGTCACCAACCCCAAGACCTGACTATGCGCTGTTAAAGAATAACAAAGTCGTGAAACTAGCGGATGCTAAATACAAAGACTTATGGGAGAACGCACTCCCACGCGACATGTTATACCAGCTCGCCATTTATGCGTTAAGCAGTGGAGACCAAAAGTCATCGACGACTATCTACCCATCGCAAAACGACTTAGCAACCACACAAAAAATCAACCTCAACAATCCCATGACCAATGACCAAATGGCAACGGTTGTCTTAAAGCCGATCAACTTGAATAAGCTCGCTAACTTACTAAAGCAACAAGATCAAAACCGGGCATTGTTGCAGGAGTATATGAGGACAGTGTTGTTTGTGGACTAATTAATGCAGCCCTCGCTTATCTTTCGTAAGTTACTGAAGACTTAACCGGGGTAAGTAGAGGGCATTATGTTTGATGTCGATTGTGTTTAAAATAACACATGGTTTAACTGTATTGAAGATGACTTGTTTTACAAATGTATAAGTTGATTTTAATAAAATCTCTTTAAGTGTTTTGTTTCTAATATTACTTGTAAAGGATTAGATAGAACTAACTATAAATTCTAATTAATTAATGTACCATGATACTTACAGGTTAATAGGTAATTTTTTATTTCTTCTATAATTCTCAACTGACTTTTTCAAAACGATTGTAAAAAAAAGTTTGGAATTGGAGGAAAAATGGAAAAGATGTCGAACTATTTACTTAATCTTTTAGCAATTCGGAGGTTAAATTAATTTACAGTTAACTAGGTGTATTTATATGTGTAGTAAATATATTTAAAAGGAGTAAATGTTATGTCTCCAATAGGTGAGAAAGTTAAAGTAATATTAATAAATAATCCGTTAGGTTTAACTATAAAAGAAATTACAAATGAATTAAGAAAATCAGCTCCTTCGATAGTAGAAAATCAAGTTGAGAGAACACTGTATAGATATAAAAATTCCTTCCAAAAGAGCGAAGAGAATATATGGAGGTTAACCAGTATCATAGAAGAGGAGAAAAAAGCTCTCAAAGTATCGAAAATTCTCAAAAATGGAATACAACATCTTGAAATTGAAGAGTTATCAAAGTATCACATCGGTGGAAAAGCTGATTTACGTGACAACCTTATTGAAGAGGTTCGTAAGGATATAATTGGACCAAGTGAAGAGCAAGAAATACTATTTGAAAGACCAAATGTGTATTATCTTGGCGCGATGTTATACCCGAGTAATAATGAAATTCAAATTTTGGACGGACATGAAATGGATAGAGAGGATGATAGTACAAGTCATGAAGATGAGCAAGTTGCAGAGGAAGAAACACAGGTCAATCGTTTTTACCCATCCTCACTTGGATTGACCTGCCATCTTTCAGAAATCTGTAAATCGGTAAAAGTTAATATTTCGTTTGGTATCTACAATGAAGAAAAAATAGAAAAGAAAAAGGGATACAAACGAACGAATGTTCAGAAACAGCTAATTATTCATACTGAGAACAAACAAGACGGTACCTTTATTGACGAGTATCAAATTCAATTAAAATGGATTATAAGAGACACTTCTCAAGGGCGTTCTTTTAGTATTTTTTTAGTTAATAGATATGAAGCAAAAACAAATACCCCAGTAGAAGAAATTGTATTTCAACCAGTCCTATCAATAGAAGGTAATGAGAAAAATTATCCATTTGTACGAAGAGATACCCCGATTAACTCAGAACTTGATGATAATGATATTAAATCATTAAAATTATTATATCGTGATCGACCTGAATTTGCTGTAGGCCATGGGTGTGCAGTTGAATGGGAGAACTTCACTTTCCAAAAAGCAAAAAAAATCTCAACAACATTCCTACCTAGTTATGAAATACCTGCTGTTCAGCATTTGGAAATAAAAGAGTTAACAGGTCTTGAAATGAAGGTATTGGCTTATGTTGATGATCCTCATCAAATGAAACATTCACTTCTTCCACTGATTGAAAAATATGATAGTTGGATTGATGGACTTAAGGAAATAAAAATTGAAAAAGAATACGAAGCTCAACGAGAAATACATATCGAAACTTGTAAAATAGCAGCAAAAAGAATGAGAGAAGGGCTTGAAATTCTAACAACTAATTCAGATGCCTTTGAGGCATTTAAATTTGCAAATGAGATTATGCTTTATCAACGGTCTTATTCTCTATGGGCACAAGATTTCCGTAAAACTGGTGTACGAACTGAAGATCCAGAAATTAATGAAAAATTAGAAGGAAGATGGAGACCTTTCCAACTAGCATTTGTATTGTTAAACCTAAAAAGCATTGTTGATCCTACTTGTGAAGAACGTGACTGGGCTGATTTACTATGGTTCCCGACAGGTGGAGGTAAAACAGAAGCTTATCTTGGACTAGCTGCGTTTGTCTTAGCTTTAAGGAGATTACGAGGTAAAGAAAAAGGAATAGAAGGTTATGCGGGAACAACTATATTAATGAGATATACGTTACGGCTATTAACTATACAACAATTTCAAAGAGCAGCATCACTAATTTGTGCAGCAGAATACTTAAGAAGTAAAAATCCAGTGAAATGGGGAACAGAAGAATTTAGTATTGGTTTATGGGTTGGTGGAGGAACTACACCTAACTCTCTGAGTGAAGCAAAAGAGACACTAAAGGACTTACAATCTGGAAAATCAATTTATGAGGCGAATCCAATCCAACTACATCATTGTCCTCGGTGTGGTGAAGCTTTAAAACCTGATAATTATTCAATTGAAAACGAAGTGTTTAGAATTTTATGTAGTAATAGTAGTTGCTATTTCTCAGCTCATCGTATCCCAACCTATACCGTCGATGAAGCGATTTATTATCGGTGCCCTTCCATTTTAATAGGTACTGTTGATAAGTTTGCTAGACTTCCTTGGAACGGTAATATTGCTACTCTTTTTGGTAAGGTAGATCGTTACTGTCAAAGACATGGATTTATAAGAGCTGGAGAAGACCATGCCATGTCACATAGTCCATCTGATTTATATGGAAAATCTGAGACTAAATCAATAGATCAATTACTTCCTCCAGAACTTATTATTCAAGATGAGCTTCATTTAATTTCTGGTCCATTAGGTTCAATGGTAGGTCTTTACGAGACAGCTATTGATTATCTGTCAATGCATGAATGGGAAGAAAATAATATTAGACCTAAAGTTGTTGCTTCAACGGCGACAATTCGCGGTGCTAGTCAACAAGTACAAGGTGTTTTTAATCGTGAAGTTTGCCAATTCCCTCCTTATGGAATTGATGCAGGTGATTCGTTTTTCTCAAAGGAAATTTCCACGGCCGTTAAACCGGGGAGGAAATATGTTGGCCTGTATTTACCTGGGACCTCAGGGAAATCTTCTACTGTTAGACTTTATTCAGCATTATTACAGAGTACATATCGAAATCAGGAGGAAGAGGTTGATCCGTACTGGACACTAGTAGGATATTTTAATAGTTTACGAGAATTAGGTGGAACGCTTCGACTAGTAGAAGATGATATCCCAGATCGTATTCGATATCTAGCGAAAAATAAAGAGGAAAAGTTATATCGAAAATATTTAAATACAGAGGAATTAACGAGTAGAATTCAAGCAACAGAAATACCTAATATATTAACAAAACTAGAGCAGCCTAATACCAATAAACGATCGGTGGATGTCTTATTATCTACAAATATGATTTCAGTAGGGGTTGATATTGATCGTCTTGGTTTAATGGTCGTGACTGGACAGCCAAAAGGAACATCTGAATATATTCAGGCAACGAGTCGGGTTGGACGTAAATATCCTGGTTTAGTTTTTACTATGTATAATTGGTCACGACCAAGAGATATTTCACACTTTGAACAGTTTACATCGTATCACTCAAAAATTTACACATATGTTGAAGCGACAAGTGTTACGCCATTCTCACATCGTTCTAGAGATAAGGCTTTGCCAGCTATTGTAATTGGTATGCTACGGCAATTAGATGAAACACTTTTTAAGAATAGTTATGCTGAATTTTTTAGTGGAGATAATGAGTATTTAGATGAAATAAAATCAGTAATTGTTCAACGTTGTCGTGATATTGAGAAAATTGATCATGGAAATATAGAAGAAGAGATTGAGAATATTATAAAATACTGGATGGGCAGAGTAGATGAACATCCTGAAAAATTAGAGTATTCTCAGTATCAATATTCAAAAAGTGATGTACCTGTTTTGATTAAAGGTATTAACCAAGAAATTAATCGTGCAATATTAGTTCCGGACTCCCTCCGTGATGTGGAAGCAGAAGTGAATATTTATTACTTAGATGAAGAGGAGGAATTACTTTCATGAAGTCTCCAGGAGGAGTAAGAGCTAGTCAATTAATTACAACATTTGGACCAGGATCAATTGTTGATTTTAGAAGTGATTCAGTCATGATTATGGGGCTAGATAAATGGAGCAATCGACCTGAAGATTATTATATTGTTCAAGAACCGAGGTTACAAACTCGACTTAATGTTTCATCATTTCGTCAACCACGTTCATTTGGAAATAGAGGAGGAATTCCTGCAATTTCATTTCCGAAATATAGAGTATGTAGTGAATGTAAAGCATTGAAGGCCGATTTTCAAAAAGATAAAAAAGGACAATATGTATGTTCATGTAAAGGAAAAGGTGTAGTTACTTACCCTGCCCGTTTTATATCATCTTGTACTAATGGACATATACAAGATTTTCCTTGGATTGAATGGTGTCATAAGGGGGAAGACGTGTGCTCCAATCCTAGCCTCCGTCTAATTACCAGAGGACAAAGCTCCTCATTAGACGACATCGTTGTACGGTGTAGTTGTGGCGCCCATAATCATTTAGGTGGTGCATTAAAAAAAGGTGCTTTTTCAAAAATTAATGTTGAGTGTAAAGGACATAGTCCTTGGTTAGGGACATCTGGAGGATGTGATCGTAAAGCAAGGGGGTTACAACGCGGGGCATCCAATGTTTATTTTTCATCAACCATTAGTGCTTTATCTATTCCTCCTTGGACTGATGATATACAGCAGTTGGTAAGTAGTCAGTGGAATAGAATTCTTAGTAACATTAACCGGCGAGGATTAGAAAACGTTGAATTGATTTTAGATGTATTATTCCCCGAAGCAAACGAACAAGAACTTAAAAAAATCTTTCAAGCTATTATCGACCAATACCGAATGTCACAAAAAGGCACAGACATACATTATGAAGAATGGAAAGCATTTCAGGACACCAAGAAAGTAACAAAGCATTTTCATATTGAGGAAGAAGAAGTTCATTCTGCCATTTCAAAATTTGTAGAACGGATTGTACTTGCTCACCGGTTACGAGAAGTTAGGGTTTTAAGAGGTTTTACGCGAATTGATTATCCTGATCCATACGATACATCGGAGGTGGGTTATTCAAAACTCTCGAATACTGATAAAGATTGGCTTCCAGCCGTAGAAGTGTTAGGCGAAGGAATTTTTATTCAATTAAATGAAAACTCATTAAAGGAATGGGAGGAAAAAGTTAATGAACATGGTAGATATAAATCATTGTTGAAAAGGTACCAAGACTGGAGGCTAGAAAAAGGCTGGGAGGAGGATGATAAATTTTCACCCCGATTTATTCTTTTACATTCTTTGTCCCATGCATTAATTCAAGAATTATCACTTTCAAGTGGATATTCATCCAATTCAATACGAGAAAAAATTTACGCAAGTCCAGATATGTGTGGCATTCTACTGTATACTGCGTCTGCAGATTCAGACGGTTCACTTGGTGGAATTATCCAACAGGGAAGAAAAGATCAGTTTAATAAATTATTACATCAAACTATTAATCGAGCAAAAATTTGTTCGTCAGATCCATTATGTAGTGAAAGTGAAAATTTAGTAGAGAATAGTTTAAACCTTGCTGCTTGCCATGCTTGTCAGTTGGTTGCTGAAACATCATGTGAGTGGTCTAACCGATTGTTAGATCGTCTATCTTTATTCCAGTCAGAAGAAAATGAAATAGGATTTTTTGATTTGTAAAAAGTAGTAGGAGTGAGAATGATGAATGTCCGTCAAAAATCAGGCCCTGTTTACAGTAATGTTAGTTTAATAAAACGTGCCCTTTTCCAAAGCCCAAAAGGGAAACTACCCTTCCATGAAATACTGGTTTTTGTTAATAATAATTGGACAAGTGGACATTCTAACTCTCTTCCTATTGATCAATTAGTAGGTATGGCCCTAAATGCACCTAGGTCTTTTTTTGAGGAAGATGAAAATGGCTTGTGGGGAGTTAAATACAATATTGATCAACGTTTAGATGAAATATATCAAATTGCTCATCAATTAAAGCAACCATTTTTAGTAGAAGATTTTATTAAAAAATTCTCGTATAATATCAAAGCTAATGAGCTTGTTCAAGGTCTACATAGTGATATTAGATTTACTGATGTAGGAAGTTACTGGCTGCTTTTGGAATGGGAATTAATAAACGACCTTGTTTTTGAATATATGCAAAAGATAAGACTATCGACAGCAAATCAGAATGAGATTGTCTCCGTTGTACGGTTAGAGTATCAGCTGGATGAGTATAATACTATCTTTGCTCCACATATTGATACCCGATTTATTGTCAAAAAGAACCATATTCAGATCGAACTGGAAGAAGAAAATGAGGAAAATTTTGAAATTATTATTCCAGTTGAAGTAAAGGAAGAAGTAGCTAGATCAAGTGTAATAATTTTTCAACAAATTAGAAATTCAAATGATGAAGTTAGAACGAGGGATATTATTCCTGGAATTTTTAATATTAAGGCCAATAATCCAGCATTTAAGATTTATTATGCAGCAGTCGAGGAGTATTTGGCTTTACATAATGAGTTTATCTGTATTGCAAAAGGACGGTGGATATTTAATCAAGCCGCACCAGCACTTGATATTGAAAGCACAATTTACCCAACTTATTCGGTAAAGAACTCTGTTCCTACCATTAATAATCTTGATTTACTTATGGCACAAAGTGAACAGGAAAATTATATACAAGGGACTTCAAAATTAGTAGGAGATATTGATACATCAAAAGAAACAGAGACTTCGATTAATTCAACCGATAAGAGTAATAATCTAATAGGATATTCTATCATTTCCTATTTTGAGAGAATTAAAGGCTATTTACAAATACCGTTTGAAATCAGTTATTTTTTTAAAGCTAAAGAAACAAATAAAGGGAAAATTGAAATCATTATTGATGGTTTTACCTATGACTGTTGGTGGGGAAAAAAAGATAATCGCTTTTATTTTTATGGAAATGGTATTTATGACTTTTTCTCAGATTACCTGATTGAGCCAGGACATAGATTAAGAATTGAGCTAAAAGAAAACCAAGTAAAAGTTGATGGAGTAGGAATTGACGAACGTTATGCATCTGAGCAAGCCAGATATTTAGATATTGGGAGATTAGTAGAAGAAAGTAGGAAAGTTAATAAGTCAATTTTTACCCTCATTTGTGAAATATTATCTACATACCCTTCTGGAATGCACTGGACAATGTTAGTCGACAAAGTATCTAAAGTTCGAACAACCACCAAAAATACTGTCTACAACCTCTTAAGTAAAAATGAATGTTTCCAACCAGTCGTTGATAAAAAGGGTTATTGGAAATTAAACATTCTAAAGCTATCTAGATTTTATGTTGATGAGGAAGATAAACAAGTAGAAGTTATCGAAGAAGAGTGGAATGAAAGAGAAGAAGAAGCTGTTCCTATAGATGCAAAAAAATTTTTTACTGAAAATCCTGATAACTCTAATGAAACAACAAAAGATCAATCAAAATTAATTGAAATGAACTTTGATGAATATGATACTGAAGATTATGAATTACCTAGCCTTTGGTCAATTTTTTACAAATGGTCAAATGAACAGAAAAATGTGCGGTTTCAAAATGTAGCAGAAGAGAGTAAAAATAAAGAAGAATTAATTGAAAATATTACAAATGCTTATTCTGAAATGCTTTGTAATGTCGCTAAATCAAGAGCAACATATTCCATTGATAGAATGGATTTAGTTCAAGAGGGTTTTTTTGGATTGCTAAAAGCGATAAAAAAATTTGATGGTTCTCATTCATTTGCACATTATTCTAAAAGGTGGGTTCTTAGTAAAGTTCTTAGATATATTGATGACCAGCAAAATCTTATTAGGCAGCCTGCGCATATGGTTGAAAAAATTAGAGGTTGGGAGAAACTGGTTAATGATACTTTGTTACTAAAAGGACGTTTTCCTACAAAAGAAGAATGTCTGGATGCTGGGTTAGGTAATGGTATTGAACTTAATGCTTTTTTAAGACGACAAGACTACGTGACATTTGAACAATTTTCAATGTACTTAAGAAAGCAGAAGAACAAATGGGAACAAATTGATAATCAACTGTTAATTCCTTGGTATGCTGCTGAATTAATAGATGAAAAAACATTCAAATATTATTATGATAATAATATAAAACTGAAATATCAACGATCTTATTTGGATTTTGAAGAAGACTCAGATTTGTTATGGGGAAGTTTATTAGAGTTTAGCTATGATCAAAAGGACCTTCGATTAGAATTAGAGAAGTTATTAAATCAATTGGATAATCGTGAACGTGAAATGGTGATGATGAAATACGGTTTTATGGACGATATTGAACATACACTTGAGGAAATAGGGAGAAAATATAACCTTACTCGGGAAAGGGTAAGACAAATTATAAAAAACGCACTAGCAATTTTACTTAAATCAGCAATAAAAAATGATCTAGCTACCTATTTAGAGGATTAAAATAAAAGAGAAGGATAAACCTAGATCCAAGGTTTATTCCTTCCCTTTTTTAATTCAATACTTCTAATTTATTTCTTTCACTTTGAAGGTATGGTTCTATTACCGATACCATGTTTTTTGCTATCAACTCTACAACTGGAACGGTTACAGAGTTACCAAATTGTCTATATGCTTGTGTATCAGATACAGGGATGATGAATTCTTTTGGAAAACCTTGTAATCTAGCGCATTCTTTAGGAGTCAATTTCCTAGGGTTATTTCCTTTTTGTTCTATAAGGATCTCACTGCCATCTTTATAGTATCTAGCACTAATGGTATTCGTATACGGACTATCAGCATTAAAAAGTGAAAATCCAAACCCATTACCTTTCTTTTTGTGTTCTTCTTTTCTTCTAAGGTGACCTTGATAAAGTCTATCTGATATAGTGTATTTTTCGTTAACTTTTTCTTCTAGAATTGAACCTACTCGCGTTTGTATATTAGTAGGTTTTGGAAATTGGAATGGAATTTCTGGCCCATTAATGGAGTTATGAAATCCCACAATGAAAATACGTTCTCGATTTTGGGGAACACCGAAGTCTGCTGCTCTTAGCACTTTGATATGAAGAGTATAACCTAATTCATCTAGTACTTGTTTAATTTTTTCTAATGTTTGTCCTTTATTATGACCGCGTAACTGTTTTACGTTTTCTAGTAAAAAAGCTTTCGGTCGCTTAGTTTCTAATATTTTTGCAATATGGAAAAATAATGTGCCCCGTGTATCCTCAAAGCCTTTTCTTAACCCAGCTTGGGAAAATGGTTGACACGGAAATCCTGCTAAAAGAATATCGTGTTCTGGGATAGAGTTTACATCAATTAAGGTAATATCTCCTTCAGGAACTTCTCCAAAGTTGGCTCGGTATGTCTTACATGCAAATTTATCCCATTCAGATGCGAAAACAGATTTACCTCCTTGATTTTGAAATGCTAGTCTTATTCCACCAATTCCAGCGAATAGATCTATCATTTTAAATTTAGGGTTTTCAGGAGCTGGGAAGGGTGGTTCTTCAGGGAAATTAAGAATGGCTTGAAGTTCAATTGGTGAAGGTTCAGTCTCTTCATTTTCCCACCTTCGTATTGTACGATCACCGTTTTTACCCATGCCTAGTGCATCAGCAAATTCCTTTTGAGTCATATTTAATCTTTCTCGCTTTGATTTTATTTGTAAAGATATTTTCATTCTAGCACCCCATATGTGTATTTTTGAGGTATGATTGTCCTCTTATTGACACAACAATACCAAACATCTATTCGTCTGTCAATCATGCTAATATATAGATATAATGGAAGGAATAGTATATTAGTAGTTTAATCTGTCTACTATATAAGTAAATATAACTATATATGTTCTGGAGGTTATTATGATTCTTAGAGACTTAAATGAATTAGCGAATAGCTCAAGAGAGAATTATCGAACTCAATTTATAAATGAGGATTTTAAGCTTACTAGAGATTTTAAAGAATTATTTGCTAGTGTCTTAGAAAGTAGAAATGCAGAAATACGGTATTTAGATCATTCGGCAGAGATTAGTATTAGTTCTGGTAATAAAATCTTTTGTCCTAATCAATGGTTTTACATTTCAACATTTGTCGTTGATTATACTATGGAGCTTATTAAATATAAGGAAAAATTAGAGCAAATTTCACAGATAGATAATTATTCAATAACAGGATTCTGGGATAAAATTAAGTCCCTTAAAGGTAAAGATATTGATCAACAATTCCCTGAAATTAAAGAGGCAATTTATAATTTTTTCGAAGAAGAAGAACAAAGTGCAGAATATCTATGCAGATTTATTACAGATTATGAGTGGTGGTACGGTAGCAAAACAGTCGATAGAACAGACTTTCATGTATCACCTATACTTCACCTCCTAGGTCTTGTAAATGTGAGTCAATCCTATGTCGCTTACATTGTGTTTTATATGGCATCTAATGATCAATTATTAGAAAGTGCGTTAAGGTTACAAGAACAAGAGTTTCGTAATAACACAAATACTGCTGGTGAAAATCTAATTGTGTATGGAGCACCTGGAACTGGCAAAAGTAGATACTTGGAAGATAATTTTTCTAATACAACACGGGTAGTGTTTCATTCAGAGTATTCTTATTATGACTTTGTAGGCAGTTATAAACCAGTCCCATTGTACAAACCGATTTCCTTAAACATGGGAGTTGCTGAACCTATGCAACTTTATAGAATAAATGGGGATGAATTTCAACGAGGTGAGCCGGTCATAGACTATCAATATGTTGCTGGTCCATTTATAAATGTATTAATAAAAGCAGTTCTAAATCCAGAAAGTAAGTACACTTTACTTATTGAAGAAGTTAATAGGGCCAATGCACCAAGTGTTTTTGGAGATATATTTCAATTGTTAGACCGGAAAAGCGATGGAAGAAGTCAATATAAGATAAGCCCAAATGAGGACCTAAAAAATTATTTAAGTTCTATTCAAAACGTTAGATTTATTTTTGAAGAAGGGTTATTTATCCCAAGAAATATGAATATTGTTGCAACAATGAATAGTGCTGATCAAGGTGTGTACGTACTTGATTCAGCTTTTAAAAGACGTTGGAAGTTTAAATACATGGCAATAAAGGAAAGTGGCTTTTCCCATGAAAATAGTTTAGTGAGATATGCTGGTGTGGATTATAAATGGAGAATATTATTGACTGCAATAAACAACAAGCTAAAAAACTTAGATGTAAACGAAGACCGTCTTATAGGACCATATTTTATTAGCCCAGAAGAAATTGGAGATACTAGTAGTTTTGCTTCAAAACTGTTGATATATCTTTGGGACGATGTTGCAAGGTATAAGAGAACGGAATTATTTAGTGAAGGAATTAGAACTTACTCAGAACTAGTTTCAGCTTATTATAATAATTTAGATGTATTAGAAATTAAGAGTGATTTAGAAGAATTATTAGAACAAGAAGTGGAAGCACTAGAGGAAGAAGTGGAATTAATACAGGAGGATATAGGTGTAGAGTGAAAAATCGGTAACCATGGTGGGATGAGTTAATGGAACTAAAACCAGTATTGAATACCTTCGTTGAATTTAAAGAGTATAAAAATATCTTTCCAAGTGAATTTGTCAATCAGATGTTAAATAGAGAGATATGTAGTTTAGTAGGAAATAAGATTAAGTTTAAAGTAACGGGGCTATTAATTTATAACAATACATTTATTATTATTTTTCCTAAAAGTTATAAAATTCCGAAGGCGGAGAAAGATCTAAAAGAAAACATTCAGATACTATTATCGGTGTTAATCAAGTACAAAAATAGTGCCCATTTATCTCTAGAGGAAGTAAACTTATTAGGTGGAAATAATGGAGGTAATACTGAAAGTATCATTACTGCTTACAGTCTAATCAATGATTATATAAATAATGGTTTACTCATGAAGGAAATGAGAATAACTTCTGAAAAATATAATGGAAATACAAATTGGTCAACAACAATTAACAAGAAAAATCCACTCTTTACTGGAAAGTCTGTTATTTATACAGAGACTGTTTCAAGAAAGACGGTTAGGGATCGGCAGAATTTACTAATTAAACTACACGAGTATTGTGTCTATAAAAGTGTTGAGAAGTATGGTTGGTTACTTGGAATACCCTTAGAATTAGCAAAAATTGAGATGCCTTGTGATATTAGATATGCTGTGAACTTTCTACAAATGGAGTTAAATAGTACTTTTGTAGAGAGGGAGCTAATTGTTATTCAATTAATTAAAGACTTTTTATCAGGAATTGAGCTTATAAACAATGAAGCAAAACTTGAAGTACTGGCTACACCATATTTTTATTTAGTTTGGGAAGCTATTTGTAGTCAAATATTTAAAAATCAGTATAAAAAGTTAAGACAGACAATTCCAAGACTTAAATGGGAAATTGAAAGTAATGCTGCTGTGAAACCGCAACGGCCAGATATAATGTTTTTAAATAAACAGAAAATGTATGTCTTGGATGCTAAGTATTACAATACTGATATGAATTTACCTGGATGGCATGATGTTGTAAAACAATTGTTTTATGCTTCAACAATTTTTAATCATATTAAATCAGAAAATTTCAAGCCAAACGATCCCATAATAAAGAAACAAACGAAGTGTATCAAAAAGGTAGAAAATGCCTTTTTATTTCCGACAAGTGATGAAGTGGCTATAAAATATATAGGGAAAGTAAATATTGAGAATAACGATGAGTTTGATAGTATAAAGGCTTATAAAATTAATACATTATTGGCAATGAAATGTTATATTCGTAAAGTAGAATATAATTTTGTTAAGACACTTATTGATGATCTTGATTATAGAGAAAAAAATGTTACGTTAAGTTGAATTTTGTTTCACGACCAGTAGTGTTTGAATGCTGGTCTTTTTAATTCACTAAACAGGAAGCTAGGGGACGAAGCAAGAGAACCGACCGTGTACCTTCTCCGAACCCCGTTCAACTCGACAAATATCGGGTTGTCACAGTGAATTTTTTAAACCTTATACTTACTCAGTACATAACTAACCCCGGTTGCTCATCCCAGACGCTTTTTGTTTTCCACCACTATCACCCAACTACTATAGCGTAAAAAATATTGAAATAGTTTGAGTTCGTTAACATTGAAAATACTCCCACTGCATAGAGGAAGTGAAAGAAGTAACAGACCCAACCCTACCTTCTCCCAGACCTCGTTACTCTCGACAAATCTCGGGTTGTCACAGTACAGTGACATTTTTTATATAAAAATTATGAGTAGTCTTTTTTTCTTTAATAATAGTAGTGTTGATTTCTAAGTGTTTTAAAAATTTTACATGATATAAGGGACTAGTGCTTTTTAAAGTGATATGTTTATCCCCATATTTTCTTCATCCTTCTATGTTTAAAAATTCACCTTTTTCAATATTGATTTAAAAATGGAAAAATAATACTTGTAAAATGCTATAATACTCTTAGATACTATTGGACTAGAAGGGGATGTGTGAGACTTGGACTCAGCCTATCTACATAATTCAGTCTTTAACATTGAATTGAAAAGAAGAGAGCTAGAACAACAACATTTAAATCGACAGGAAAGTGTTCGCTGGTTCGAAACAAATTATCGTGTGTTTTCAAAAAAGAGTGCATTTACTTGTTTATGTTGCAACAAACCAGTAAATATGAATTTAACTAAAGATGAAGGCAGACCATTCTATTTTCGCCACAATGATGAGAGTGAATGTTCTTACTCTGAAAACACGAGGACTTACGATAAGCATGTTTCTAAACTGGAGGATAAATCTAAAAAAGATATCGGTCTAACAATCTTTCGAGAGATTTTAGAAGGTGAGCTGAAGCTTTTCGATGTTGAGATTGAGAGAGGATACCATTACAAAAAGAAGCTCTCATTTATTCCAGATTTTATCATAAAGTTTCCTAACTCTGAGGAACGATGGGCGATTGATTATTTTACAGCGATTGACCAAGGGTTAACTTCAGGCAGTTACGCTCGCCATTTATCTAAACGAATGAAAACTTATAAGGAAGAAGGATTTAAGCCCTTTTCATTTGTGGATTATAGTTGGCTTTCATATATAGAAGAGACGAATAAAGGAACCCTACTTACTGCTGAAACTTATATAACTAGTAAAACACATGAAGATTACCAGTGGGATACATTCCTTGATCGAAATGTGAAAGGTGGACTATTAGACTTTTTCACGCAATTTACAGGGTCTACTTTTAAAGAGTTTAATAGCAGAAATATTGCTTATGTAGATGTATTTAATAGGGTATGCACAATCTTTCGCTTCATACCAATAGGACAAAATGATCGAAATATCACTTTTTATAAACTATCATCATCTGAAATTCCTCTGGCTCGAGCATTAGCGATGAATGCTGATCACAATCATTTTGTGCTTTCAAATGAGAATGAGGATGAGTTCAGAAATGATTTCTTAAAAGTACTAATTGAAAAGAAACAAAAATTTGAGTTAGAGCAACAACGGTTAAGAGAAGAACAAGAAAGAATTAGAGTAGAGGAAGAAAGAATTAAACAAGAGGAAGAAATGCAAAGGGCTAGACTAAGAGTCGAAGCAGTAAAAATGCAAAAACTAAGACAGAAAGCTAAAGAGCTGGATGATGAACAAGTTGAAAGAGAAATGCAAGAAAGAGCTAAAAGAGCAGCCTTAAGGCCCATTGAAGTACACCCTGAATATTGGAACCAACGTTCTCAAAAGTATTACAAGTATAGTAATTACATCTATCAACAAAATCCTCCTGTAACTATCAATAAGAAAACAGAGGACAACATCGATAAAAAGAAAAAAGAGAAGGTTCGAGACTTGCTTTTGTCTCAGCCTATTTCAGGTGAATTGTATATCGATGGAGATAAAAAGGCTTGGCGGACTGTAATCTTAAAATGGATAAAAGAAAATCAATCAGATGATTCGCTAGTTGTTTCGTTGCAGAAGGTTATCAGTTATATGAAAAGTGAAGGTATTTCTTTCAATCAAAATGATAAGCTTGTTAAGTATACAATAAAAAATTTCATTGAGTTTTATGAGAAAACGATAAAAGCAGAATTAAAGAAAAAGATCGAATTAAGTATTCAAGAATAACTAGGGGGCTCAAGGTTTAGGACAATGCCTCTGACGGCAGGCACCTTCATTATCCAACCCACCTTTAGAGGTTGTTTGATTTTTTGTAAAGAGAGTGCAATTTCTTTTGATGATTAACCTTTATTGTATAATTTTACATAGGTTGTTCTAATTACGTAAAACTACGAAAAAGGAGAGTGAAAAGATGAGTTTTAGAGTCAGAGAACAAGGTTTTGGTAAGGTGAGAAGTGTGGATGGCATTAGTATTGTTATAAAAGCAGAAAAGCTTAAAATTGATTCTCCTCGTTTAAATGTTGAAGTAGGATCATTTGTTAACTGTGGAGATTTCCATGGGGATACAATATGCATTGTAAATAAAGTAACAATTGAGGAAAATAATAAAAACGAAGAAATAAAATTGGTGGAACTTTCCGTTGTAGGAAGTATAGATGAAAGACAGAAATTTTCGCGTGGTGTTGAACAATTACCAACAATAGCATGTGAAGCATATCTTTTAACTGGTGAACAAATTAACACTATTATGGGGATTAACAATGAAGATAAAAAGTTTTTTAAAGTTGGTAAACGTTCTATGCGAGGTGCAGGTGATGTATATTTAGATTTAGATAAATTACTAGGAAGGCATGCTGCAATTTTAGGAACAACAGGAAGTGGTAAAAGTAGTACTTTGAGTACAATAATACAATCAATTCTGAGAGATTACCCATATCCTAGAATTATGATTTTTGACATTCATGATGAGTATAAAAATGCATTCAGCGGTCAGTGGTCTAATCGAGTAAATTCTATAAAGTGGTCAGAATTTTCTTTGCCTTATTGGTTTCTTGATTTAGACGAATTTTTAGCGATTTATTACCCAGATGCAGGTGGAACTCAAAAAATGAATATAAAAACATTTATTGAAGAGCTAAAGCAAGAGACTGTGAGTGAGAACTTAAGAGATAAAATATCAGTAGACAGCCCCGTGTTTTTTGATATCGATAAATTAATTGAAAAAATAGAATCTGAAATTAGTTCATTAACGCCTTCAAAACAAGATCCATGGAATAAACTTTTATTGAAATTACAAAGTATTAATAATGATTCTAGGTATTACTTTCTTAAAAATACTAAAGAAGACCAACTCTCACTTTCAAATTATTTTAGTAGACTTTTAGGAATAATCGAAGACACACAAACATACGTAACAGTTTTAGATTTAAGTGGGTTACCTGCAGAAGTCAGATCAATTTGTGTTGGTGTTCTTGGTAGACTTTGTTTTGATTTTAAGTACTGGGACATGGACCCTGAAAATTTACCTCTTGCATTGGTACTAGAGGAAGCACATTCTTACATACCTGAAGAGTCGTCTTCAAGCTATTCTCTATGCTTAGAGAGAATTGAAAAAATAGCCAAAGAAGGTAGGAAGTATGGCTTAAGTTTATTAGTAGTAACTCAAAGACCATCGAACGTTTCACCAACAGTACTTTCCCAATGTGGTACTTTTATTGCACTGAGATTAACAAGTGATTTGGACCAAAATAAGGTCAAAAGGATATTACCTGATACAATTGGAAATCAATCAAACGTTTTACCTGGACTAAGGGACCGGGAAGCGTTAGTTACTGGTGATGCGGTTCTTTTACCTGGTAAAGTTTTATTTGATAGTCCTTCACCATGGCCAAGAAGTAATGATGTAAAGTTTCATGAATCATGGACTCAAGGGCTGCCTAATAATTATACAACCGAACCTATAGTATCAGGATGGATTACAAGAGAAAGAGGAAGTTCTGATGAAAGTTAAAGAAATATATTTAAAGGGTTGGAGATCATACAGTAATGAGGATGGAATTTCTGTTAATGGATTAAAGCATATAAACTTATTCATCGGACCTAATAATTCAGGCAAGTCTAATTTATTTAAGTACTTATATTTTCTAAGAGAAACTATATTAAATAAAGTGCAAAATGATTCTATGGATTATGATTCATATAATAACCTTGATATTCAAATTGCTAGTCGTGATACTTGGGCTGATTTGAATGATGATATTTCCTGTGAATTACTCTTAGAGGATATCATAGTAAGTAAACAAGTTTTAGGTGAGGTTACACTTCATAATGAATTAGAAACAATACGTTTAGTTTCAAATCACAATATATCAGAATCAAAAACTTGTTTATCAGTCTTAAATAAAGAAGGAGTTCCATTATTAGAGAAAGAGACTAATAAACCTAAGGTATATTGTTCATCGCATGAATGTTACCTTGATCCTAGAGAGGGGATTGGATACCCTTATGAAACGGTAGAATATTGGAATGCGTTTTTTGAAAGTTTAATTTTTGTTGATCCAATTAGGCATTATAATAGAGAAACTGCTTCTAAAAAAGAAGCAGACTTTGATGGTAGTGATATTATAGAACAAATAATTGAGTTGCATAATGATGAATCAATGGCTACTGACTATATGGATTACAAAGATTTAATTGAAGAATGTTTGAAAACAATATTATTAGAAGAAAGTGTTTCAATAGATGTAACACGTGATGAGGTTAGGTTTTTTTTTGAAACGAGGTGATAACAGAATTTGTGCATATTTAACCCAATTAGGCACGGGAGTATCACAATTGTTTATGTTATTATCATTTTTGTACCTAAACAGAAATAAAAGTTTAAATATCTTTATCGAAGAACCAGAAGGGAATCTTCATCCAGACGCATTAATACAACTACTTAAGATTATAGAAGATAGATTTTCCAATCATAGATTTTTTATTTCAACTCATTCCTCATCACTAATTGATCAAGTTAATGATAATTGGAGCATACATCAGGTTTATCGTTCAGGAAATTCCCCATCTATAATGGTTCCTTGTCAAAATATTATCCAAAAGTATGCGCTATTGGATGACCTAGGCATAAGAGCATCACAAATATTACAAACTAACTTAGTCATTTGGGTTGAGGGACCTAGTGATAGAATCTATATAAAGAAATGGATAGAAGATTTAACACCTAATTCATTACATTTTATTGAGGGGAAGCACTATAGCTTCTTAATGTATGGCGGGGCTAACTTAACCAGTTATGATATATTAGGTGATGAAAAAATTGACATGTTAAGTACAAGCCGTTATGCAGTAGTTGTGTGTGATTCTGACAAAGCACAGGAGGATGCTTCATTAAAAAGTAGAGTGGTTAATATAGTTGAAAGTATAGAAAGAATAAATCTAGAGAGGAAAGAATTAGGTATATTTAGTGAATCTAGCCTTTTAGCATGGGTAACTAAAGGTAGGGAAATTGAGAATTATGTACCACATGCACTATTCAAGCAAGTAATATTTAGCGAGAAATTTATCAGAAAATATGTTTATGTTGATATTGATGGTAAAAGAGAAAAGAAAAATATTATTCAAGTTGATTCTCCTGAAAGAGAATTTAATCAATACGATTCATTTGATGAATATTTTTCATCTTTATATAGATTTGAGAGTGGGGAACAACTTGAAGCTAAATATTTGAATAGAATAGCGAGTGATTTGTCCAAAAACAAAAATGCTATCGCAAAGGAAGTTACTTTATCTTGGGATTGGGATCATCCTAATGATGAATTGAAAGAAAAAGTTGAAGAAATTGTAAAATTAATAATCAAAGCGAACGGATTTTAAATTCTTTAATGTTTATTTTTAATCGTTAGCTTAGTTGAAATTTAAAAAAGTTGGTTAATCAATCGAATATACATATTGTGCTTTAAATGTTGGTAGTGGCATTTAATAAATTTTTATATTGTGTTGGGAAACAAAAGCAATTTTTACGTTTTTATATCAAGACATAAGTATTCAAGAAGAGTATTAAAAAAGTAGGTGAAATACAGTCCACCTGCATAACAAATTTAAATTTTTACACAAATTTTACACACGACCATAACCGAACCTTATAATATCAATATTTTAAGACCTATATCGACCCCGACCACCAGTATCGAATAGTATCTCAGAGTGCCTTATTCTCTAAAGGCACTCTGGTTTTTGAATTAAACCAAATTACGAGATTATATCAAGTATCGATGGAGGTAGTTCTTTCCACGTTTTAATTCACCGTTAAACTAGTTTTGTTGTAATTTTTCACTCTTTAAATAAATCTAACCGATCGGAAAGAGATAACTGCATGATCCCAAATGCAAAAATTCCGTCTTAGAAGAATAAGAAGGGTTCTACACTTTAAGAATTGCTTGAAAGATAATGTGGTCATCTCTAATACTACAACAACACACAGATTATCCCTCCAACCACAATCCCCACTGAGTATCCTCAGCAATCATCTTTCGTTTCTCCACCGTCAGCAAATTGGCCACAGTCCCATAAAAATAAGGCACAAAACCTGTTTGAATCCGCTTTTGCTTATACCGATAAACGGTTTGTTTGAAGGCATGGACAATGGTTGGCAGCATCGAATCAATCGAAGTAGTGGTTGGGAATTTAGCGGATCGATAGGCAATTTGGGCTCGATCCCATAGACCACAAATGTCTTTAGCTCGGTTAAAAAATGGTTTGATGGCTTTCACAAATGGTGCAGGAATATGATCAGGAACGAACGAATGGTCCAGATCGCTTATGTTGATTTGATCGATCGTTTTGACCTGTTTCTGACGAAGATCTTTATCTTTTAATGTTTTTGTTTCAACTAAATGAGTTTCCGGCTCCTTTTTGTGCTCATCAGCCGTTGGTATTTGAGGTTTTTTGTCGTTTTTACGCGACGTCAATTGTTCGTGGTTGGGCGTGTCAAAGCGGTTAAAAATGTAGACGTTGTGTGAATACCCGCCGGTTTCTCGTACGGTATGAAGGATCGAGATGATGCCCAACGTTCTGGCTTTTCTCAGCATTCGTTCAAACGTAGAGCGAGAAATGCCACCCTTTATATCTTGGCAGGCTTGTACTAATTTACAAATACGTGCATTACAAACCCCCAGTACTTTTACACTAAAACGAGTGAGAACATCAAAGGCAATTCGTTCACCTTTCGTCAAATGGTGTCCGTGGATGTCCAGTGCCATTTTGTTAGATTCGTTAAATTCTTCTAGTGTTGAAAACTGACTATATGATCTGTATTGCTCAATACGACCTGATTTCATTTTAAAACCCCCTCGTTGTATCGTTCCGTCATTACGTATATACAGAGAAGGAGTGGAAAACGGTGAGTGCGTATGTAAATTTTTTGTAAAGTTTGGTTCTGAGTTTGGGTAGGTTTTCTTTTTCGGAAAGGTTTGCGTTCTAAGTAGTTTCATTGTTTTAATAATGGGCTGGATCGAATGAAAAGACTGGCTGATAGTAATTGTGTCGTTGTGGCTGGATTTCACGGGGAGGCCTCCTTATTGTTTTGGGGATAGTAGGTAGTAGTTAGTAATTAGTTTGATAGATAGGTGATAGGTGTTAAGGATGAGATGGGTCGTACTGGGGCTAGTCGGTTGCTCTAGTTGTGGATCGGGTACGGAGTGAAGCGGGTGATGCAGTAGGATGTGCGTTGCAGCTGCCGTTCCATCGTGTGGTAGGACACTTGCAGGAGCAGTTCTCTCTCGTCCTTGAAGATGATATATGTATGAGTTGGGATTTCGGGATGACGACGGATGGCTTGAATGTGATGATAGAAGAGCCAGTGGCATTCGTGAAGTTTCGGTGAGTGCGTCGGGAAGGCGTACACTTGCTCCTGTGGGACTACTGGAATTGGAGCTTTTGAAGTAATTCCTGTTTTATGCGTGACCGCAGCTCGCCTGCCATCAAAATCGGCACCGCCTTCTAAACAAGCGGCTTTCATCAGTTGAAGCGGTGTCTTTTTGACATGAAAGCGTTGTCCGTTGTTTTCCCAGACGGTGGTTTGATAGTCGGTGTGATAGGCAGGGAGAAGGGCAGCGGTGTTTTTGTTAATTTTGTAATGATTGAGGATAATGTTAGTCATTTTTGGATGGCTCCTTTTTCGGGGTTTTGTTTAAGGGGATATTGACTTGTAAAAATCAGTTTGCGATGAACGGCATGTTGAATTATAGAAAAAGTATTCTTTTATAGAAAAATGAATTATACAAAAGAGAGGGAGTAGGAGATCCTCGCTACTCCACATGGTTCATTTTTTCAAATCTTCTCTTATTCTTATATCTACTTCATTGAGAATAGCACTAGGTGAAGTATTGAGTGCTCTTGCTAGATTATAGAGTACATCTATAGTTACGTTTCTTTTACCGCCTTCAATATCAATGATGTATCGTATCGAAAGGCCGGCCTCTTCAGCTAATTTCTGTTGTGTCATCCTGTTTGTTTCTCTTATTAATTTAATCACTTTTCCAAACGTGTTATACAGAATAGGATTTTTATTCAAGTGAAAGCTCCTTTTTAAACAAATTATTGAATTTGTTTAAATGGAGCGGAATGAACGATAGTGCATGTAGAGGAAGAAAATGTAAAAAACTCAAAATTAGTTCAAAAGTATCGAATTTATTTTCTTTTATTATTATGCAACGATGCTGTTTGGAATGGAATGAACGATCGTTCATGTTTGGTTAAGAAATTGTAAATTTTACGAAAATATGTGAATGATGTATTACAAGCTAGAAGCGGGGCCTGTCCCCCGCTACGGTAATACTTTACTCTAGTGGTGGACAGACCCCCGAATTATTAAGAATCTCATCAATGCTTACCTCAAAATATTCTAGCTAGATCAGGTAGTTTTGAAATATCCGGCATCGTTTCACCTCGCTCCCAATAGCCTGATAACTAACGCCTAACTGGTCTGCTAACCCCATCTGTGTAACTTTCTTTGACTTTCTATGTTGAGCAATCTGTCTACCAATTTTTTTCATATCAAACAATAGCGCAATAAGGAAAAGAAGCTGCCATTATCACAGCTCCGACTCTTTCGTTCAAGCTTCCCGTGTGTATCTAAATGTTACTCAAAAAATCTATCTGCTTTCTTTTCTTCGAAAAAATAAGTTGACTATTAATATTTTCCTTTGTACAATAAAGTTGCATTAAGGAAAAATAATTAGGTGGAGGAAAGGATGAACTATTCATGTTTAATGTAATTCGTTTGAAAAGGCTATGTTTCTTATTTATTCTTGGATTATTATCTGTAGCTTTAATTGGGTGTGGCAGTGAACCTACTACGAAAATGGAAGGAAAGAAAGAAACAAGAATTATTCATATGACTGCTATTGAGCCAAAAGGGGGAACAAATAGCATTCCCTTCCCTGACACACCGCTCCCAGAAGGTGGAGGCTATATTTTAAAGGAGCCTGATGAAGATGGACGTTGGGAAGCTGCTACATATCGCTGGGAACCAGGGTTAGTTGTTGCTTATGAAGGAGAGCAGGTGGAACTTCATATCTTTGGTGTAAACGGAAACCATCATCATTCTACTCTTACAGGCTATGATATTGATTTTGTTGTAAATCGAGGAGAGCTTACAATAGTTGAATTTGAAGCAGATAAACCTGGTATTTTTGATATTATATGTCATGATCATCTTCCATCAATGCAGACGCAACTTCTAGTACTACCAAAACCGTAAAATTGGACATAAAAAATCCACGTATTATTTATTCTAAATAGTATGTGGATTTTCTCTCTAAGTTTTGATATTCAACTAACATTTTACAAATTTCAATTATATTTTAACATAAATATCCAACTAAAAACTCTTCCAAATCTCACTTTTATTAGTTGCGCAGTATCGGTCTACTTCGCAGTAAATAATGAGTGTTTTTCTTTGCCACAATACTGCCAGTTACATTAAGTACACTCCACGATAACTGAATTAAAACTAATTAATGTTTGGATACATTTTATACTACTCTTACCCTTAAAAAGCATAAAGTTCCCAACATAAGGATAAAGTTGTAAAATGGAGTAATAGATGTAACTGTGAGGTGCTTGAATGTGACACAAAATGGAACGGAACAGAAAGCAAAGAATTTCTTTGAATACCTACTGGCGTTAAATAGTTTAGTAGGAAAAGTAACAAGAGACTATAGAGAGTTTGAAAAAAATTGGCCAACCGCCGAATTTAAAAGTCTACCTGGTTGTTATTTATTTGATCAATGCGAGGATGAGGATACGTTTCTTGAAATTCATCGTCCTGACATTACGCGAGAGGATGAAACGCCTCCTCAGCCCGATCTGATATTAAGTGGCTGGATCGATTTTGATTATCGAAATGAACGGAGAAGTGTTACGCGGTTAAATGAGAAAACAGTACTCGATGAAAATGAGAATGAAATAACGATAGATTTTTCCGAAGACCCAAAAAGGATCACGGCTTTTGAAAGTTGGGAAAATGAGTGGAATAGTTGGGCTGAACGATTACGAGAAAAGAAAAAAGTGAATGATCTCTATGTTCAGTACTTTGATCTCATTCAACAATTAGAAAAAGAAGGTGAAACGTTAGAATTTATCTTCGCTAGGGGGCTCTTTTGTTGGCAACATCCAGATGAAAAGGTGGGAACGATCCGATACCCCTTACTAACAACAAAATTGGAGTTAGAACTGGATGCAGAAAAAGGAATTATTTCTATTAAACAAGTACAAGTCGCTACGAATGTTGAACGTGAAATGTTCTCTGGTGTCCGGTTCAATAACATAGAAAAAATAAATGAGTTAAATGAAAGTATTCAAACCACCTCGATTTTGGATAATCTTGATACTTTTTTTACTCAGTACATACACTTGTTTGACCCGAACGGAAAATTTATTGAGGACCACTCTAAAATAGAAATAAATGAACATCCCGCCATTTATGATGAAAGCTTCTTTTCATTAAGAAGAAAAAGTGTTCGAGTTTTACGGGATGATTTAGAAAAAATAATTAATGGAATTGTAGAGGGTGACCTTGAGGTGACTCCAGCGCTCCAAGCCATTGTCGGTGAGCAGTCAGAAGCAGAGGAGGGGGACCCTTCTGAAGCAAACAATGACAGGCTAGAATTCTCAGCAAATGATCTGTATTTTCCGCTGGAGTCTAATGAGCAGCAAAAGGAAATCGTCAATCGAATTGAGCACAATTATGGGGTATCGGTCCAGGGACCGCCGGGAACGGGGAAAACCCATACGATCGCTAATTTAGTGTCGCATTTCCTTGCTCAAGGTAAAAAGATCTTAATTACGAGCCAGAAAGAGAGTCCATTAAAAGTCCTAAAAGCAAAAATTCCAAAAGATATTAGGGACTTATGTGTGCCTGTTTTAGGTGGGGGGCGCGAATCTCTTCAAGAAATTGAGCAATCGATACGCTCTTTAAGTGAAAAGTTAGGAGAACTAGATGTTCATAAGCTAGAGGCTGAAATGACTAGAAATAAAGACCTGCTTGACCAAAGTAAGCGAAATGAGGCTCGTTTGAAAAATGACTTGCGGACCTACGCCGAGAAAGAAGGAACACCTCTAGAATATAAAGGTGAGAAACTTTTCAAATATGATGTAGCAAAGCGCTTGGCTGAATCGCCCATTAGTTATACGTGGTTATACGATGAGGTAGAAATGAATGTGAGTTTCCCGATTTCATCTCCTGAATTTAAAGAGTTATGGCACTTAAAAGGAAAACTGCAAAAAGAGGACTTATCCTTAGTTAAAGAAGCTCTACCAAAAGTGGAAAAGGATATTCGCAGCGCTACTTCTTTCACAGATTTAATTAGAAAAGGGAAAGAGCTTGAGAAATCGGTTGAACCGACAAGGCAAATACAACAGAAATACAACGTTCCTCTTGAAGAGGAAGTCATTAAAAGCTTACTAACACATGTTCAAGGAGTCTATCAAAATGCGGGTATTCTCTCCAATAGCGAGTACAAATTAATTTTAGATGATTGCATGGCAGGTGGTAAAAGAGAGGAACGCTGGAGAACATTACTTTCTGAGTTAAAGGCAAAAAATGAAGAGTTGTTTGAGCTCTATCATTCACTTGTAACCCATACAATAAATCTTCCTAATAAAGGACGACAAGAACTGGCAGAAGATGTTTTAATTGCAAAAGAGCGATTACAGTCAGGGAAGAAACCAAATGCACTCTTTTTTATGTTCAAAGGAAAGCGTACCAAATATTTATTTGAAACGAGAATTCTTAATGGTGAGTCGATCCGAACAGTTGAGGACATTGAACGGCTGGAACAGTTTTTAAGTTACCAACAAAAACGAGATGAGGCAGCGAGAGTTTTTAATGGAAATATGACGGACGTTCAAATGGAGACGATTAACCTTGAAGATGAAAGGTTCCCGCACGCCCTAGATCAAAAAATTCAACAGTTAGATGTCTTACTAAAAGTAGTAGATGCTATAGAATCCTTTAAAGAGGAAATCAAACCATATACAATGTCTCAACTCGATGTATTCTCAGTTGAAACGTATAAGCAGTTAGCTGGTGAGCTAGAAGTCGTTTTACAATATGTAGAATATGAGAAATGGCTAAAGCAGTTTAATGAAGAAGGAGCACAACTTACAAAGGCAGGAAATCAAGAAGGTGCTCATCCGATATGGAAGGACTTTATTACTGTGTTTCAGACCAAGGATGATGTCTTATGGAGTGAACGATTAGAAAAACTTGGCCATTTAGAAATACTGCAAATGGATGTAAAACGATTTTATGAGATTTTACATGTCCTAGCGAGTCTATTACCTTTAACAGGAAAATCGATTGAAATGTCAGTAGGGCAAACCATTCCTTTTCCTGAAGATTACGAAGAAGCTTTTGAATTAAAGAAACTTCATACTTGGTTGGATGAAACGAAAGACATGAATGTCGGTCTAATTAAAAATCAAATCGAAGAAGAACATAAAGAACAGAAAAGGCTGATTCAAGACATAGTGAGTCAATCGACTTGGAAAAATCAAATTGAACGAATCACAGAAAGTGAGAAACGTTCACTCTCAGCTTGGAAAACATATATTAAACGATTTGGTAAAGGTACAGGGAAATACGCCCATCAACATCTAAAAGATGCGCGGAATGAGATGAAAACTGCCCAATCGGCTATTCCTGTTTGGATCATGCCTGTTAACCAAGTGTTAGAAAACTTCCCTGTCACCAATGACAAATTTGATATCATCATCTTTGATGAAAGCAGTCAATGTGATCTGTTTTCGATTAACGTTTTGATGCGTGGTAAAAAAGTAATCGTTGTAGGGGATGATGAACAAATCAGTCCTACTGATATCGGGACAAAGTTAGATGATGTCCATGAATTGGTGAGAAGGTATCTTAATGGCATCCCGAACGGAAATCTATTTGACGGCAATATATCACTTTATGAAATTGCTGAACAAACTTTCCCTAAAGAAGGAAAGCTCATGTTAAGAGAACATTTCCGGTGTGTCCCTGAGATCATTCAATTCTCAAATGATCTAAGTTATGGTGGTGAAATGATCCCGCTTCGGCTTCCGTTAGAAGAAGAAAAGATGGATCCACCAGTTACCGCTATTAAAGTGAATGATGGCTACAATGATGAAAAAGATAAGGATATTAACGTTCCAGAAATAGACGCTATAGTTGCAGACATGAAAGAGATGGTTAAAGATCCTAAGTATAAGGGGCAAACATTTGGGGTTATTGCCCTTCAAGGCCAAAAACAAGCGAAACTGCTGGAGTCTAGAATCCGAGAAACCCTTGGTGAAAAAGAGTATGTCGATCGTAAAATGATTTGTGGTAACTCATATACTCTTCAAGGAGATGAACGCGACATTATCTTTTTATCGATGATCGTTGCTCCTGGACGACGTTTCATGGCACTGACAAAAACAAGTGATAAACAACGCTTTAATGTCGCAGCGAGCCGTGCAAAGAATCAAATGAGATTGTATCACTCGCTAGATTTGGAAGACTTAAATCCTGATGATTTGAGATACAGACTATTAAGTTACTGTAAAAATCCAAATCGTACGAGTGAACAATTTGAAGACCTTGAAGATAAGTGCGATTCGCCATTTGAAAAAGACGTATTGCGAATGATCCTAGCCCGAGGCTACAAAGTAACTCCTCAAGTAGTGGTAGGAAGATATCGAATCGATTTTGTCATCGAAGGAATCCGTGATCGACTTGCTGTAGAGTGTGACGGTGAGAGGTGGCATGGCCCTGAAAAGTTTGAGGAAGATATGCAACGACAAGAATCTCTTGAACGCTCAGGTTGGAAGTTTTGGCGAGTTCGAGGTAGAGAATTCTATTTTAACCGCGAAAAAGCGATGGAAAGTTTGTGGGAGAAGTTAGATGAAATGGGGATCACCTCTAATCAGGCACCAGTTGACCGACTTATTTAATGAGTTAAAGAATGAAGGGCAGGAGTTTAAGTATACCGAAACCGGTAGTAAAACAGAGTAAAGTATTACTGCCTCGTTCCTCTCGACAAATCTCGGGTTGTCACAGTGACATTTTTAAGCGGACTCTGAGGCCCTTATTTTGATGAAAATTACCATTCTAGAAGTGTTAGCGGACTCAGAAGCCCTTATTTCCTATGAATCATGTGAAAACCAACGCAATTTTGCTAGATAAGGGCCTCTCAGTCCGTTACGATCGTGAAATTTTCGATTTTTCACAAATAGAGGCCTCTCAGTCCCCTTAGCAATGGAAGGTCACTATTTTGCTAATTGTAGCAAAGGGGACACTTCATTCGCTTCTTTTATTTCGCTAAACGACCGAAGCACAAGAGACGTTCTTGTGTATCTTATTATAAAATGCCTGACCCCCGGTACAGTAAAGTATTACCGCACTGAGGGTCAGGCCCCGCTTTAAAAGGAAAGTTAAATAAAGGGGCTGACAATTATGGCAGATGAAAGATATAAAAATGTTTATATAGTAACCAAACAACATATAAGTAACTATCCCAATCCAATTAGACTTTTTAAAGGGCAGGCTGTTATTATCAGCAAAAAGTATGAAGGTAACGAAGGTTGGAATAACTGGATATATTGTTACACTAAAGATAAACATTTAGAGGGTTGGGTGCCCGAACAAATTATTCATATTCAAGGTAAGCAAGGATTGATCTTAGAGGATTATATTGCAAAAGAATTAGAGGTTAATGTTGATGAACAGCTTATTAAAACTAAGGAACTTAATGGTTGGATATGGGTTAAAAGGCTAACTAATTCAGAAGAAGGTTGGGTACCTAAAGAAAACGTAAAAGAAGTAAACGACCACTAACGAAAAGAGCTGCTAAAGAGTTCTTAAGATCAATTGCAGGATTTGTCGTCTTGGTTCCCGAGGCTTATTCTGCTAACGGGAGCGTTTCTGCAATAAAGCAGGAACGCATTTTTTTGTACAACAAAAAAGGGAATTAATATCGGGTTGTCACAGTGACATTTTTTAAACGCGACATTATCTTTTTATCGATGATCGTTGCTCCTAGACGACGTTTCATGGCACTGACAAAAACAAGTGATAAACAACGATTTAATGTCGCAGCTAGCCGTGCAAAAAATCAAATGAGATTGTATCACTCGATAGATTTGGAAGATTTAAATCCTGATGATTTGAGATACAGACTATTAAGTTACTGTAATATCCCAAATCGTACGAGTGAACAATTTGAAGACCTTGAAGATAAATGCGATTCGCCATTTGAAAAAGACGTATTGCGAATGATCCTAGCCCGTGGCTACAAAGTAACTCCTCAAGTAGTGGTAGGAAGATATCGAATAGATTTTGTCATCGAAGGGATCCGTGATCAGGACTATATTACCCCCCCTGCTTAAAACAGGCTTTTTTTTGACTTTAAAACGAATCTCCCTCTTTCAAGATTTTTAACCCTTAATCACACTTATAAAATAAGAGCCGTTTGCCACTTTTTTTGTTCGCCTTTTCGTCCGCGTTATTAATGAATGAGCCCCTTGAGGGAACCACTTTATTTCGTAGTAGACCCATACTGTGCAACAAAAAAGTGAGATTCGGAATGACCTAATGAGTTTTAAATTGGATATTTATGTTAAAGTATAATCTGCTTTGTGAAGTATTGTACTTAAAGTAACCTACTCTTCGTGACACAACAAATACTTTGGGTACGTTCGCGATAATGTAATCGTTAGATCCGTGTGATTAATACTAGCTGTGGGCATGTAATTAAAACTATCGCCATCTTTAGGTTTTAAATAGGAAGGGGAAAGTTGGTAGAAAAAGCTACTAAACGCGTTAATCTGTAGATTTCGTATCAAACCTTAGTTGAACGAGTACAGCTATGGATATAGAATTCTTTTTTAGGATATACAGTCATATTGCAGTTCTCTTACATACGATACAGCAGAAGTATAACTTTAGTACTATAGGAGGGTGTGACATGATTAAACCTAAATATCCCCGAGATCGTTCTCCGGAAAATAATAAAAGACCAAATTTTCTTATTATCCTTGTTGATGAGGAACGGTTTCCAACCACTTATGAAAACGAAGCTCTAAAAGAATGGCGTAAAACTCATTTGAAGACACAGGAGCTTCTACGAGAAAACGGTATGACATTCTTAAATCATTATATTGGAAGTACAGCTTGTTCACCTAGTAGAACAACACTTTACACTGGCCAGTATCCATCCCTACATGGGGTCACTCAAACAACAGGTGCAGCGAAAGGAGCTTTTGATTCAGATGTATACTGGCTTGATAACAATACAGTCCCAACCCTAGGTGACTATTTTCGTTCTGCAGGTTATCGAACGTTTTGGAAAGGGAAATGGCATGTTTCTGATGAGGACCTAATCGTTCCAGCAAGTCATAATGCAATGTTAAGTTATAACCCAACAACTGGGGTCCCGGATCCCGAAAAGCAAAAGCTTTATTTACATGCAAATCGGCTAGATTCCTATGGC